>CAMBHS010000024.1 GCA_945867235.1 Akkermansia muciniphila | reverse complement strand
GACGGCTGACAATCGACCACCTCGGATTTGAGCCGAGTGATCAGTTCCAGCATCGGAGGGATCATGGGCACTTCACGCTCCGCCGCTTGGGTTTTTCCGCTCCGAACGCTAATGACTTTGTTTTTGAAATCCACATCCCTCCAGAGAATGCCCGCCGCCTCACCTTTCCTAAATCCGCCGAACGCCAAGAATTGCACCAAGTCCGCAGCATCGTGTGAGAACCTGCCACCGCCGTTCCTTAGTTCATTAACAAAAGAAGCGAACAGAGCAGGGGACGGAAGCTCGGGTTTCTTAGCCACCTCGGTCTTGCCTTCAAGGCCTGCGAACGGATCCGCATACCTCAATCCATCCTTGATTAAATCGCGCATGATTCTACGCAATAGTCCTAACGTGTGATTGTATACGCTGCCCGCCATGATGGGTCGGGTGCGCTTTGCCCACTCTTCCACTTGGACTGGGCTCAACTTAGCCGCGTCGATGGTGTCGATGGCTGGCCATGACTTGCGTAGAGCTATGACTCTCTCGTTATAATAGCCGTGGGTTCGTGGCTTTAGCTCTTCGTTGGACTGAATCTGTTTCAGGTAGGCGTCAACAGCTTGCCCCAAGGTCATTTTGCCCGCCGCCGCGTTGATCTGCCGGGAAGCCGCTCCCCTTAGGAGTTTCTCACAGTCTGCCAGCCTTGCCCTGCCAACGGTAACCACATCTGTCTTGAGACTCTTGACGTGCAGCTTGCCACCCACCTGAATTCTGGCGTAGAGTGTATTCGATGGTAAATAACGCCACAGTTTCGAGTAAGGAGTCTTGCACCAGTCTTTCTCTGACTTGTGCTCTCTTGTGCTCTCTTTCATGCCTAGGCAATACAAAATGGCAATACAAAGAGCAAGCAGCAATCTCAAAACAATGTGTAAGTCGTTGATAGTAAACGATGCGCTCGTAGCTCAGTTGGATAGAGCATCTGCCTTCTAAGCAGAGGGTCGTGGGTTCGAGTCCCGCCGGGCGCACCATTTTCCAGCCTCACTTTTATCCATCGCTTGCACCGCATTCCAGCTGAGTCCATATTCCGTTCATGTTAACCTTGGAATGGCTGGCGGATTTGGCTGACCGGAATCGGTCTTCGCTCAATGCTCAGGTCGCCGAGTTCTTGATTCAGGGGCAACGCTTTAGTTTCAATTCCCAACCAGGTTTGATGGGGGTGATAAACTTGTCGCCTGATTCCTGGTATCGCGAGAGTGTCGTGATGTCTGTCGAAGGTGCTATCGAACGAGCATTGCTGTTGAAGGCTCAGGGGGCTGATGTGGTCGATCTGGGTGCCGAATCAACTCTTGCACATGCAGCGCGGGTGAATGGATCGGAACAGAATGCGCGTTTGATTCCTGTGTTACAGGCATTAGCAGGTAACGGTCCCATCCTGAGTGTGGAAACCTACCAACCCGAGGTTGCGCAAGCGTGCCTAGAGGCGGGAGCGGGTGTGCTGAATTTAACCGGTAGCGAAGATCGCGATAAAATTTATCCAATGGTTGCGGCGCACGATGCCGCATTGATTCTCTGTTATGTGCAGGGGAAAACGGTTCGAACGGTGGGTGATTTTGATTTTTCGCACGATCCGGTCGGCGTGATGTATGAATATTTTGGGGCTGAAATAGAAAAAGCGACCCAAGCAGGGGTATCAAAAATATTTGTCGATCCGGGTTTGGGTTTTTACTACAGGAATCTGAATGACAGCGAGGCACGCGTCCGCCATCAGATGTCGGTTTTCCTCAATACTTTTCGACTCCGCGCGCTGGGTTTTCCCACATGCAATGCCTTGCCTCATGCGTTTGAGTATTTCCAGCAGGAAGTGCGTAGTGCAGAACCATTTTTTGCCGTATTGGCGGCTTTGGGCAAAACAGATTTATTCCGAACCCATGAAATACCGCGCACTCAAGCGGTCTTGAAGACTTTGGGGGTTTTTTAGTCTTTGTAATGGAGTCCCCCCAGAATGACCGAACAGTTTCATTGGGCCCCTATGCAACCCGCGGAATCAGAGGTGACGTTATGTCTTGCATCACTTGTTCTACTAGTTCTCAAAGTTCATTGACGCAGCAGGGTAGCATTATTAGATTTTCGTTTATTGATGAATCTTAATTCGAAGATCATTCGAAAACCTTATGAAACTCGCTAGCAACCTTCCTTGCGTGTGCTCAACTGTTAGCAGTTTTTGCTGATGAACCCTCTCGCTTTTCTATTTAGAACCTCTCTTGGCAAAAAATACCTCATGGCGTTGACAGGTTTCGGTCTGTTCGCCTTTGTGGTCGTGCATATGGTGGGGAATCTTCAATTTTTCCTAGGTCGCGAGGCGATCAATCGCTACGCATATTTTTTGCATTCTGTGCCAGAACTACTCTGGGGGGCTCGTATCGGTTTATTGGTGATGGTTGGATTGCATGTTTGGACGGCAATCCAATTGAGTGCGGAGAACAGGGCGGCACGTCCTATCGGTTATAAACGAAAGAAAGCTTTAGGATCCTCCTATGCATCCCGCACGATGTTGATGAGTGGCCTGATCATTGGTTGTTTCGTCATTTACCACTTGCTGCATTTTACGGTTCAGGTTCCCGAAGTGAATTTTACAGGCAAGGATTTCCATGATTTGGTTGATGCTGAAAAACACCACGACGTTTACCAAATGATGGTGACCGGGTTTTTGCAGCCTTGGGTGACATTGTTTTACATCGTGGGCGTGGGTCTGCTTTGCCTTCATCTCAGCCATGGGGTTTCCAGCTTATTTCAATCGTTGGGTTTGCGAACCGGGAAATACACGCCCTTGCTGAAATCGTTCGGGTTTTGGATGTCCTGGGTGTTGGTGATTGGTTATTGGTCGATTCCCATTTCCGTTGTGCTCGGTCTGAAAAAGTAACATGAACTTGGACGCAAAAATACCTTCGGGACCGTTGGACAAAAAATGGGAGAAGTGCCTTTTGGAGATGAAGTTGGTAAACCCAGCCAACAAGCGAAAATTTGAAGTGATCGTCGTGGGAACGGGATTGGCCGGGGCATCCGCTGCGGCAACGATGGCTGAACTGGGTTACGGCGTGAAATCGTTTTGTTTCCAGGACAGTCCCCGCCGCGCCCACAGCATCGCCGCCCAAGGAGGCATCAACGCTGCCAAAAATTACCAAAACGATGGCGACAGCATTCATCGATTATTTTACGACACGATCAAAGGTGGAGACTACCGGGCACGCGAGGCGAATGTTTACCGGTTGGCTCAAACGAGCGTCAAAATCATCGATCAATGTGTGGCGCAGGGGGTACCATTTGCGCGTGAGTATGGAGGATTGCTCGCTAATCGATCGTTTGGAGGAGCGCAGGTTTCGCGAACCTTTTATGCGCGTGGCCAGACGGGTCAGCAATTATTGATAGGAGCCTACCAAGCCTTGGAACGCCAGATCGGCTTGGGGAACATCCGGATGTTTCCGCGCACCGAAATGCTGGATCTCGTATTGGTGAATGGGCACGCGAAGGGAATCGTTGTGCGGGATCTTGTCACCGGAGAGATCAGTTCCCACTCTGCAGATGCAGTGATCCTCGCTACGGGGGGATACGGGAACGTTTTTTATCTCTCAACAAATGCCGTGGGATGCAATGTCACGGCAATCTGGCGTGCCTACAAACGGGGAGCCTTTATGGCGAATCCCTGTTATACCCAAATCCACCCTACCTGTATTCCAGTGAGTGGGGATCATCAATCCAAGTTAACCTTGATGTCGGAATCGTTGAGGAATGACGGCAGGGTTTGGGTCCCGAAAGTGAAAGGGGACAAACGCTCCGCACATCAAATTCCGGAGAATGAACGCGACTACTTTCTGGAACGAAAATATCCGAGTTATGGCAATTTGGCCCCACGGGATATTTCTTCCCGGGCTGCGAAGGAGGCTTGTGACGATGGTCGCGGGGTGGGACCTGGAGGGCTGGGGGTGTATCTCGACTTTGCCGATGCGATCAAACGCCTCGGAGCGGACAAGATTCGCGAACGTTACGATAATCTGTTCGTAATGTATGAAACCATCACCGGTGAAAACGCTTTCGAAGTGCCGATGCGTATTTATCCGGCAGTGCATTATACCATGGGGGGATTGTGGGTGGACTACCATCTGATGAGTAATATCCCAGGGTTGTTTGTTTTGGGGGAGGCCAACTTTTCCGATCACGGAGCTAATCGCCTCGGAGCGAGCGCGCTGATGCAAGGGTTGGCAGATGGTTATTTTGTCGCTCCTTACACCGTTGGAAATTATTTTGCCACGAATTCCGTCCCCCGCCCTTCTACGAATCATGCCGAGTTCAAAAAAATCGAGGCAGAGATTCATCATCGAACTCAAAACCTACTTTCAATAAACGGGAAACGAACTCCTACCTCGTTTCACAGAGAACTTGGCAAGTTAATGTGGGAAAATTGCGGGATGGCGAGAACCGACGAGAGTCTGCGGATCAATCTTAAAAAGATTCCCGAACTCCGCGAGGAATTCTGGCGCGATGTCACGGTGACAGGAGCCAATAATTCATTGAACCAAGCATTGGAACAGGCAGGAAGAGTGGCAGATTTTCTGGAATTCGGCGAACTCACATCAAGGGACGCCTTGGAACGCAAAGAATCTTGCGGAGGACATTTTCGCACAGAATTCCAGACTGCCGAGGGTGAAGCACTCCGCGACGATGAAAATTTTGCCCATGTGGCCGCCTGGGAATTCCAAGGTGAAGGTAAAACTCCTCTCCTCCACAAAGAGCCCTTGGTGTTTGAGGAATTAAAAATGAGCCAGCGCAGTTACAAATAATTTTGCGATGAATCTGACCCTGAAAATCTGGCGGCAAAAGGATCGAAATACAACGGGAGAGTTTGTCACATGCCAGGCACGGAACATTCTGCCCGACATGTCTTTTTTGGAGATGTTGGATGTGGTGAATGAGGATCTGACCCGCTCGGGACATGAACCCTTTGCTTTTGATTCCGACTGTCGCGAAGGGATTTGCGGCACCTGTTCATTGGTCATAAACGGAATCCCACACGGTGGCCAAAAAGGTGCGACCGCCTGCCAGCTTCATATGCGCCATTTTCGGGATGGGCAGACGATCACGGTCGAGCCTTGGCGAGCAAAATCGTTTCCGGTGCTACGCGATCTCGTGGTGGATCGGTCCGCCTTTGACCACATCATCGCCTCTGGAGGTTTTGTTTCGGTCAACACCGGAGGTGCACCCGATGGCAATGCCCTCCCTGTTGGCAAGGTTGATGCAGATCAAGCGATGGATGCGGCGGCGTGCATTGGTTGTGGAGCGTGTGTGGCAGCGTGCAAAAACGCTTCGGCCATGCTCTTTGTGGCAGCCAAGGTTGCCCACCTTGGCCTGTTGCCGCAAGGCCAGTCCGAGCGGTATCAGAGGGTTGTAAAAATGGTGAACATGATGGATCAGGAAGGCTTCGGGGCGTGCACCGCAACGGGTTCTTGCGAAGCGGTTTGCCCCAAGGAAATCAGCCTGGATTTTATCGCTCAACTCAATCGCGATTATTTAGTGGGTTGCTTGAAACCTTGAGGAACCTAAAAAAGGGATCGAGCTACCCTGCTGGATTCACAATTTTTGGGGGACATGCCGCAGGGTTTACCTTTCCCCCTTTCACGGTCCATCGGTGTATTTCACGACCTAGTTCCTCGGGCCAGTTTTCTTCAGTGCAAGTCATGAACACCTGACTTTGAGCCGCGTGAACACGGCGTAACAAAGGTAAAAATCCCGACCGCCGATGAATATCCAGCTCTCCCATGATGTCATCGATCAACAAGACAGGCGGGGAGCCGTGGCAGGCAGTGAGATATTCTGCTTGAGCCATTTTAAGAGCGATGACCAAGGATCGCTTTTGGCCTTCGCTACCAAATTGGTTCGCGGGCTTATCGTCGAGGCTCAAGGTGAGGTCATCGCGGTGCGGTCCGACCAACGTCGTTCGCAGTTGTCGCTCCCGAACAGAACTTTGACTCAATTCGACTGCGAAATCATTTTTTATGGTTTGTTGATAAACGAGGCGTAATTTCTCTGAATCGCGAGAGATGAGCCGGTAAGACTCACGCGCGATGGGTTCTAAAACGGGAAGGA
Source organism: Akkermansia muciniphila (assembly GCA_945867235.1). Lineage (GTDB taxonomy): Bacteria > Verrucomicrobiota > Verrucomicrobiia > Limisphaerales > SXQI01 > SXQI01. The sequence goes on along the minus strand of CAMBHS010000024.1, from coordinate 19,998 downwards.
GGCGGGCACGGCGATTGATTAACTCTTGGCCAACCGAAATCAAATCACGGCTGAAACTTTCCAAAGCGTTTTCATCAATCACCCGCTGCTTGAGCAGGGCGTTTCGTGAGCGCAAAGAAACGGTGTAGCGTTGAAGTAAATCCAAGTAACCGAGCTGAGTTTGCGCCAAGAGTAAATCGAGAAACCGGCGGCGGCGACTGGAAGGGCCTTTGACAAGTTGGAGATCCTCGGAACAAAAAATTACGGCTCGAAAAACCCCAATGTAATCGGACATACGCCGAACGGGTTGAGCATCCACTGAAAGATTACGTTCGCGATGAGACCAATAAATTTTAATTTCCCGTGTGCCCTGCATGACCACCGACCCCCCCACGAAATAACCTTTCTGATCGAGTCGAACCATTTGGCCGCTCACCACCCCACGAAATGAGCGTAAGGTTGCCATCAGGTAAATCGCCTCCAAAAGATTCGTTTTGCCTTGGGCGTTGTCGCCGAGAAAAAGATGAAACCCGGGCGAGAATTCCAAATCCAATCGCCCGTAATTCCTAAAATCCCGCAAACGCAAACGACTCAGGTGCACACGGACAGATTTCTTTGAACCAACCGGGGTAGCAAGGTGAATTCGAAAAACCTAAGCAGAAAGTTCAGGGGTTAGACTCTGCTCATCGGTGATTTCGGGAAGAGCAGAAGGTTCGACTGATACAGGCGCAGATTGAATAAGGAACTCTCTTAATCCCTCAAAAATGGAACGAGACAAAGCCGATTGGCGGAACCCAACAATTTTCGTGCCTTTGAGTTGCAGCAACTGTTCGAACTCCTGTGAAGAATAATGTTGCACGACAGGAGTCGGATTAACGCCTTTGATAATTTCCTTTTGACTATTCTCAGACAGATCCGTTGAGATGAGTACAAACTGCATTTTTTTACGATCGTGCTGCAACCGTTCTCGTCCCACGACGAGCAAACGAGCTTTGATCGCAAATGGAAGGAGACGCTCAACGGACCGATTTCCGGATACACTCACTCGTCCTACTCCGATTTAACTTTAGAAGACGACTTGATGGCTCCGGTTTTCACTGAACCCTTCGCTTTCGATGAAGTGGACGCTTTCGCCTTGGGCTTTTTTGCAGCCACGGAAGGGGTAGAAGCAACAGGTTTCTTAGCGACTGCACCTTTATCCGCGACAAGTTTGCCCGAGGGGGTTAGAGCAATCAAGGAAGCTTTTTTTGCTTTGAGCATGATACAAAACTCCTTTTGGCTCACGAGGGAGAGCGGAGCGACTTTGTGATCCAAGTCCTGCATGACCTTATACTCGACCAACAATTTGCCCACCTTAACCACGCGGATGAAGCCGGTTCCAATCCGCCACATCTGCCCCGTTACGAGTTCAATTTTCATGCAAACATGACATTGCACTTTTTGAATCAAGATAGCAAGCCAAGTCGTGAAATCTTGTTTTAGTGAGTGGCGATAAGTGGTTTTTTAGGAAAGCGGAGCGACTCTGCCGTGTTTCATTTCAGGCACTAGATCGACCGTATTTCGAGCCAAACATAGATCCAAATCATCTTTGAGTTCAGGGATTCGCAATAGCCGACGACCATTTCTAGTGTGGCTCATGGCTTCCCTCAAATTGGAGGCGTGGGACAGGTAAAACTGACGGGCGATCTGGGCTGAATCTGCGATCTGGGAAATAGTGTATAAATCCCAAAGCGCATCCGTCATCGCGCCTGCTGCGAGCGCATCTTCACCAGCAGCATCTTCCCCTGTGCCACTGCAAATCAACAGGAGGTTTTCAGGTCGATGCCGCCTTAACCATGTCGAAACGGAGTTTAGATTGGGGAAGGATGCGACCAGAACCTGTGCGGCACAGGCGCAGGCTCGGAGGGCTCGTGTGCCGTTGGTGGTGGTGATCGCAATTGTGCGACCGGCCACTTTTTCTGGTGTGAATTCTCGGGGAGAATTACCAAAATCAAATTCAATCCCTCCCGTCAATGCTTTGCCGATACGCAGACCATCTCGTTCTCCGGCCAGCAGGACGCCAGGTTGCTCGCGTTTAATCGTGAGGGCTTCGGATATTTCAGCTACAGGGAGGAGCGCCTCGGCACCGTGGTGCAATGCCATAGTGATGCTTGTTGTTGCGCGTAGAATGTCAAAAACAACACAGACAGTCTGACTCAAATCGGTTGCGGGGAGCCGTGCAAATTCCGCAGGGGAAAAGAGGACTTCCAATCGGCTAGGGATCATTTGCATTGTTGGGTGCGCCGGATTTTGGTGCGCATGTAATGAAATATGTATTGTTGGGCATAGCCTGAATTCGAACCAAAATAAGATTCTGTAAATTTTTGCATTCGTTGATTTGAAACTCGGCGATTTGGAAAATATAACTGCTGAATCGCCTTGTAAATCCAAACATCCACGGGAAATGCCCGAGGGAACCCGTAAGCAAATAATAGAACACAATCAGCGATCTTGGGACCAACGCCCGGCAACGTCATCAATTGTAGCCGTGCTTCTTCCAAACTCCCTGATTGCAATAGATCCAAACGGAGATTTCCTTGGGCGATCTGCTGGGCAGACTTCAATAGATACGGGGCTCGGAATCCGAGTTTGCAGGCACGCAATTCCGCCTCAGAGGCTTGAGTCAATCGTTGCGCTGTTGGAAAGGCATGGCAAATGCCAACACCTTCCGGTGTCGGAACCCGTTCCCCAAAACGTTGGCACAATAACTCCACGCAATGCTGGATTTGAACGATCTGCTTAGTCGAAGATAGGATGAATGATGCAAGGCACTCCCAATGATTCTGTTTCAGCAAACGCAATCCATTGCTGGATTTCACAGCCTCTGTCAGCACGGCATCCTTGGGAAAAGTTCGGATTATCTCGGGTAGATTGACATTGAGTTGAAGGTAATCCTCGAGCCAGTTCCAATTGGAGTCACGAGCCGTCGTCAGGGCAGAAATGGTGTCTCCATTTTGAATCAATTGAACCCAACGACCCGCGACAACACTCGACCAAGCACCTTGCTGACAACTCCAACGAAAGGCCTGACCCGACGAAAGCGTCGCTGCTAGATCGTAATCGGAAACCGAAAATGACTTTTCAGTTAATGCAACCGACTCGGCATCGGTAGAAGCAATCCCCATTAGTAAGTCAGGAGAGAACGGACGGGTATCCCGTGAAGTTTTGAGCGGCCTTGCAAAAATTCCAATTCGATCAGGAAGCTAATTTCCAGAAGATTGATGTTCAATTTCCCCAAAAGTGCCACGGCGGCGGCGGCGGTTCCTCCGGTCGCTAGCAAGTCATCAATCAATAAGACTCGACTGCCCGGTTGGATGGCGTCGGTATGGATGGCAAGTGTGTTCGCTCCGTATTCCAATTCGTAAGATTGTTCGTGGGTTTTATAAGGTAGTTTCCCCTTTTTACGGATGGGGACGAATCCTGCATTCAGTTGTAGTGCAGCAGCAGCAGCGAAGATGAAACCTCGGGCGTCGATCCCCACCACGGCGTCGATGGAGCACGGTGGGTGGTCACCGATCAATAAATCCACGCTCTGCCGAAAGAGGCTCGCATCCGCCAAAAGCGGGGTGATGTCTTTGAACTGGATGCCGCGCTTGGGAAAGTCCGGTACATTACGGATGGCAGCCGCTAGGGCAGCCTTGCCGCTGGCGACGGGCGGCAGGGTGATCGGCCACAGTGTTTTCCGGATGGCAGCCGCTAGGGCAGCGTTGCCCGCGTCGGCCAGCATTGGGTCGTGTTCGAGTACTTCACGGATGGCATTCGTTAGGGCAACTCTGCCGCGCTCGGCCAGCCTTGGGTCGTGTTTGAGTACTACACGGATGGTAGCGGCTAGGGCAGCCTTGCTGGAATGGGAGGAACGCATGCGGATTGCAACCCCCCAGTTATTTTTGAACTGCCTCGAGTTTTTCTATCATTTTTCTCAGTTTTTCCAGAGCCATATTTTGGATCTGGCGAATTCGTTCCCGAGTCACGCCGAATTTGACGCCCACCTCCTCAAGTGTTTTTTCCGCCCCCCCATCCAGACCAAACCTGAAGCGTAAAATAGTCGCCTCTCGTGGATCGAGAGTTTTCACCATTTCGCGCAACATTTTAGTGACGGTTTTCTCCTCCAGATGCTCATAAGGACTTGAGGCATTTTCATCCTCAATTACCTCGGAATAATTATGCGAATCATCATCCCCAATCGGAGCATCCAAGGAAGCGGGACGAATCGCTGCCGAGCGCAACTGGCTCACCCGCGCAGGGCTGATACCGAGTTCATCACTCAATTCTTCATCGGTGGGTTCGCGTCCAAAAACCTCCTGTAATTTGAGGGAGGTCCGACGCAATTTGGATATTTTATCAACTAAATGCACAGGGAGCCGGATTGTTTTAGATTGGTTAGCTAAAGCCCGTTTTATCGACTGCTTGATCCACCATGAACCGTAGGTCGAAAGCTTGCCCCCCTTGGATGGATCAAACCGTTCCACCGCTTTCATGAGGCCGAGATTCCCTTCGTTGATCAGGTCCAGCAATGGAAGCCCCAAGCCTTCGTAGTCATGAGCGATTTTTACCACAAGGCGCAGATTTGCGCTGATCATGAGTTCGCGTGCCTTTTTGTCGCCACGCTTAATCTTGGCAGCCAATACAATCTCCTCGCGCGGGGTGAGCAGTTTGACCAAGCAGATCTCTCGGAGGTAAAGCTTTAGTGCGGTGTCCCCATCGTAAGCCGGCCTTTCATACGGTCGTGCCAACTCCAAATCCACATCCCTCGGAACGTCAACGGCAGGGATCGGTTTTGGTAGAACCTGCAAGTCAGTCGATCTCGACCGATGTAAAAGAATTTTAGGATCGGGTTTTCGCAACCGCGAACCTAGTCGAGCAGCCACGGGGTGAGTTCCCCGACGACTCGACAACCGCAATTTTGGCTTAACTTTTGTCGCAACGCTTAATTTCATTGTTTATTCCTTTAGTTTTGCAAACTCTCCAAACAAACAGGACATTCCCACACCCTCCAAATAAAACGCGCTCGTTTTTATGACTCCCGATCATCCCCTCGCAATATGAGGACAAAATGCAACAAGGTCAGGAGCGAGGACACCATAGCGGCAACGTAAGTCCAGGCGGCGGCATCAAGCACTTGTGCGACTCCATTGGATTCTTCCCGTTCCACCAAGCCCGTTCGTAATAGGATTTGTTTAGCTCTCCGACTCGCATCAAACTCGACCGGAAGCGTGATTAGTTGAAACAGGGTTATCACTCCAAACACCACCACGCCAAAAAGGGCGAGCTTCGTCAGACCTATAAACATTCCCGCCATGGAAATCCAAAAGGCTCCCTGACTTGCAAAACCCATCACCGGCACAAGTTTCATACGCAATTCTAAAGGACCGTAAGCCGCTTGATGTTGGAGGGCGTGCCCCGCCTCATGTGCCGAAACCCCCAACGCAGCTATCGTGCGTCCGTGGAAATTCTGTTTGGATAAATGCAAAGAACGCGTGGTGGGATCGTAGTGATCCGTCAAATGCCCATCCACTTCGTAAACTTGGACGTTGAACAGCCCGGTTTCGTTCAAAATTTGTCGCGCGGCTTCCGCACCACTGACACCCGATAATACGGGTTCATTAATATATTTTTTATAACTAGAAGATAGACGCATTTGGGCATAAACACCCAATAATAAACCCGGGATGAACAGCCACCACCATTGATCAAAAATCATCAAACCCAATACAGCATTCATATTCTTTTGACACCCAACGGACAGTTTTGTTATCCGAATCCGTCCGTTATTTGTATCACAGCGAAATAAATGCCAACTTTTGAGACCAAAGCGGCTTGGTTTTAGGGGTTTTGCGTTACTAAGGTAGCGTCATAGGTGTGCCATCGACTCAGAAGTGAGTCATTGTGGCGCACTTAATTCAATGGAAACATGGATGTGAGGTGAGCTACGGAAGCGGATCAACCCCACAAAACACGGCCTTCTCAGGCTTTTAAAACCTCTTTCACGACATGACCATGGACGTCGGTGAGGCGAAAGTTGCGACCATCATAGCGGAAGGTTAGTTTTTCGTGATCCAACCCCATCAAATGCAGAAGAGTCGCATGGAGATCGTGCATATGCACCTTGCGGTCAACGGCGAGGTGTCCGAACTCGTCGGTGGCTCCTAATGCCATTCCTGCTTTTATCCCTGCCCCAGCGAGCCACATGGTGAACCCGCCTGGATTGTGATCGCGGCCGGTTCCGTTTTTTTCAGCATAAGGCGTCCGACCGAACTCGCCCCCCCACCAAACGACGGTGTTTTCCAATAAACCACGTTGTTTCAAGTCCTGCAAAAGCCCTGCCACAGGCTTATCCACGGCACGAGCATGATCTGCATGTTTGGCTAGGTTGGAATGTTGATCCCAAGCTGGGTTGGCGGTGTTATCGCCGTAGGTTACCTGAACATAACGCACCCCGGATTCCGACAAACGCCGCGCCATGAGGCATTGCCGTCCGAATTGGTCGGTGTCCTTGTTTCCGATGCCATACATATCCAACGTGGTGGAGGATTCTTTGGTTAGGTCAAGCGTGTGAGGCGCGTCATTTTGCATTTTCCAAGCGAGCTCAAACGAGTTGATCACCGCTTCAAATTCTGCGGCACCGGAAGTTTTTTTCAATTGTTCGGCGTTCAGTTTTCGAATGAGGTCGATCCGCCGACGTTGGGCTGCCGGATCCAACCTAGGATTCACCAAATTCCGAATGGCTACATCAGGCAATGGGGTTCCTGCCTTACCGATGGGTGTTCCTTGGAATACGGGGGGAAGAAAAGCGGTTCCGTAATTCCTTGCCCCACCATTTCCAGCCGAGGGCGCGATGCTGACAAATCCGGGGAGGTTGTCGTTCACGGTTCCCAGACCATAGGTCAGCCATGACCCCATGGAGGGTCGGATGAAGTTCGTTGCCCCGCAGTGTAAAAACAGTGTCGCCGGACCATGGGCCACACCCTCGGTGTGCATCGAGTGGATGAAGCAAAGATCATCCACATGATGGGCCATCTGTGGAAATAAATCGGACACCCATCGACCCGATTGTCCATGCTGCGCAAATTTCCATAACGGCTTCATCAAGCGTTGTTGGGTTGCCTTGCGCTCACCGGTGTTGGCGATATTTCGAGCATCATGGAAATCCATCATTTGCCCGTCGCGTTCGAAAAGTGCGGGCTTGTAATCGAACGTATCCAAGTGGCTGGGTCCGCCTTGCATGTAGATGAAAATCATCCGTTCTGCTTTCGGAGCGAAATGGGGAGCTTTGGGAGCCAACGGATTTAATACGCCCGCCGCAGAGTGTTGGTTTGCCAACCCCGCCAACGCCAAGTAGCCGAATCCGCAGGAAAGATTCTTCAATAAATCCCGCCTGTTTAACAATCCGAGTGGATGCGTCGCGATGTCGTTATGGTTCGAGAGATTCATGTTTAATTCAGGTATCGAAAATCTACGGAGGTAAAAATCGCCTGCCAAAGATCCGCCCAAGCTTCCAGCCCACTAGATCCCGCAGGTTCGCCGGTGGTGTGTTGGTTCAGGAAATTCAGAGAAACCTCTTTTTCGGCTGTTGTGGGCGCTCGTCCGATAGCCAATCTGTAGGCTCGGTCTATGCAATCGGCGGGACTTGCGTTTACCGGTTGGCTCCAACGCTTCGCGGCATGACGTGACTGTTCGTGCATCCAGGGATGATTGATCAAAAATAGGGATTGCTGCGCCACAGAACTCACATTGCGAGTCCCCACGACCATGCTGGGATCGGGAAAATCAAAAACCTCCAATAATTCTGGCAGAGAATTCCTTAATACCGGCAAATACACGCTGCGGGAATCGTTGGTGTGAATGTAACTATAATCTGAAGTCGTTCCTTGTTTAATGGTCGGGCCTCCATTGCCGAATTGCAGTTGCCCACTGATGGAAAGAATCGCATCCCGAAGGCACTCTGCTTCCAATCTCCGTAAATTGGCTCGGGACAACAGGCGGTTCGCCGGATCTTGGGGTTGGAGTTCGGCCACAGCCAACTGGTAGGTTCGCGAGGTCATCAATTCCCTGACCAATTTTTTAACAGACCACCCTTCTTCCATAAATCGAATGGCTAAAAAATCGAGGAGCTCGGGATGGCTTGGATTTTCTCCAGTGGTGCCCAAATTATCAACGGTGCGAACGAGCCCCGCTCCAAAGAGCCACCCGAAAACGCGGTTCACCATGACCCGTGCTATCAAAGGATTAGCACGGCTTCCCACCCACTGCGCCAATTCTTTTCGCCCGCTCTCCTTCGCTGGAATCTGGAGAGAATTCCCTTGATAAGCCACACGGAGAAATCCACGCGGAGCTATTTCCCCGAGGTTATGCACGCTGCCGCGAATATGGATGCGAAGGTCTGCTGCATCGGCGCGTTCCTTGAGTCCCATCACCATGGGACGTTGAGGAGCGTCCTTGGTCATCTGTTTCAACCGTGCTTCCAATTGTTTCAGAGCTTCGATCTCCGCCGTATGCACGGACTCCGAAGCGATAGGGGTGGTTTTTGGTATTTCGGGATTCGGCTTCGTCTCCATTGATAAAAACTGAACCGCATCAGCGATGACGTATCCTTGGGTTCCCTCGTTCGAGATTAAAACGTAGCCCTGCCCATTGGCTTCGAATTGGAATTCTCCGAGTGAAACAAAGCGACCATCGATGGGAGGAACTTTTTGCTGATTCACATGCACGATTGTTTCTCCTCCCGCGTGCAAAATCATCACCGGCAACCGCTCCGTCCTGTTCGGATTCGCCACGTAGGCAAGACGCACTTCATACCTTCCACCCGGTAATGCATCGGCAAAAAAGGTGAGTGTTTTCGTTCCCTTGCCCGCATTGCCATCATGCAAAAATCCTTCACCCACAAAGTTATTGGAAAAGGTCGAGTGAACCCAATCCCCCACGCGTTTTGCGTGCACTTCATCCATCACCACTCCGGGTAAATCACTCACGCGAATTGGTTTTAGTAGTGAATTAACAATCCTAATCCCTGCGTTGGTCAGGCGGCCTTTCAATGCGGTGATCTCCGCCTGTAATGCAGCCGATTTCAACTCATAGGATTTATAGATTTCTTCCTCGATTGAAGGCAACGACAATGGTAATTCGACCCATTGGGAAACGTTTGAATGTTCCAAGGTCTGCGAGCCGCGCAAAATTCCAGCCATCGCATAGTAGTCGCTTGTGGGAATCGGATCGAATTTATGATCATGACATCGCGCACAACCAATCGTTTGCCCTAGAAATGCCTTTCCCAACGTGTCCAACTGCTCGTCCACCACGTCCATGTCGAGTTGTTTTTTGTCCTGCTCCTCAAGGTTTGAATTTCCCAACATGAGAAACGTCGTCGCAATCGACATCCTCTGTTTTTCAGCGATAGAACATTGGCCAGCCAATAAATCACCTGCGATTTGTTCCTGCACAAATTGATCATACGGCAAGTCCTGGTTGAACGCTTGGATGACATAATCGCGGTATCGCCAGGCCTCTTTGAATACGAATCCTCGCAAAGTGACCGACTCCCCGAATCGTGCCACATCCAGCCAATGCCGAGCCCAGCGTTCTCCGAAGCGAGGTGAGCCTAATAATCGGGTCAGTAATTCGTTGAAAGCTTGCGGTCGATGATCGTTTTCGAACTCGAGAATCTCCTCAGGTGAAGGCGGAAGGCCCACTAAATCAAAATACGCTCGGCGGATCAAACTCGCTTTGCTGGCGTCGTTTCCGGGCTTGATTCCCTTTGACTCAAGCCTAGCCAGAATGAACCGATCCATCTCATTTGCGGGCCAACTGATGTTTTTAACTTTTGGGGGAGAAACTCGTCGCGGGGTCTGATAAGCCCAATGTTTCCTTCCTTTTTCAATATCCGAATTTTTCACCGAAAGGGGTGAAACGTTTCGCGATCGCGGATCAGGTGCCCCTGAATTCACCCAACGCTCCAGATCCGCTATTTGTTGGGTGGAAAGTTTATATTCGGGGGGCATTTGAAAATCCGGATCCCCGTGGCGCACGGCTTGGACAACCCGGCTTTTTGCCGCATCATAGGGAATGAGAGCCGTTCCTGAATCGCCACCTCGAACCCAGCCCTCGCGAGAATCTAATCGCAATCCCCCTTTTTGTTTCTTCTCGCCATGGCATTCATAGCAATGCTCCGACAGGAGAGGGCGAATTTTTTTCTCGAAAAAATCCGATGAAGAGGGATCGGCGGCGAAAGAATGAAGGGTTAAGACGATGCAAAAAAACCCGATGAGTGAAACCTTGAAACCCCGACGATTCCATTCAGAGTGCCCAACATGGGGGGTGGATTGGGGAGGGATTTTCAAGCCAAGAATCGGGGCGATGGCGATTAGGGATCAGCAACTGTGGTCGAGAGAATAAAATACGGCATCCCAACGCGCAGCTTGGGCAGGTCCAAGCCAATGTCCAGTTTAAGGGCCTTGGATGAGGACCTTACTTCGCCAAATAGCCCAAGGAGGTTGCCGATATTAAAGGGTTCCTCGTAACGAATCAGGTGTGCCTCGCCTTCGATTTCAGCCAGCTTTTCGGCAGTCTTGACCGCAGTATTGAAATTTCCCAACTCGTCCACAAAACCTAGATTGTAGGCTTTGGATCCGGTCAATATTCTGCCATCTGCGTAATCCTTCCAATCAGGAACCAACGTGCGCCCATTCGTTTTGTTGATTAAGGCGGCATCCCCGCGACCGTCAGCAACGACTTGAGTGAATCGGTCGTAGGTTTCCATGATCATCTCCATGATCATTTTACCCTCGGCGGGATCGATATCGGCTGGGTTTTTTGTCATGCTCAACATGTCCTTGAACCGGCCGCTTTTGAATACCAAGGGAAGAACCCCGACTTTATCCATCAACCCTCGGTAGTTCACGCTTTGCATGATCACCCCGATGCTGCCAGTGATCGTGAGTTGACTGGCGACGATCCAGCGACAAGGAGCGGCTACATAATACCCACCCGAAGCGGCAAGACTCCCCATCGAAGCGATTACCGGTTTCTTGGTTTTCTTCTGAAATTCCCTCACCGCCCGCGCAATATCATCCGAAGCCATGACTTCGCCACCCGGAGAATCGATCTTGAGGATCACGGCCTTCACATCGCGATCTTTGGAGGCCATATCGAATTGTTCTTGAATGACATCGACCATGTTCTGTCCGTAAGTGGCCATCGCCATACTGGTGATGATGCCATCGACATCGATGATCACGATTTTATCTGATGAACTGGAACCCGAGACGGAGGTTTCGAGTAACATCGGCTTTCCACGACCGCCCCGTTCGTAAGGCTCGGCGAAATCGATCACATCGAAAACGGACTTGACCAAATAACCCATACCCGCCAACCCGAGCACCAGCACGGTGAGGAACACCCAAAGCCAAGTCCTACCGCCAGCACGAGCCGGTGGAGGAGTAATGACGGGAGGTGTTTTCAACAGGGGCGGGATCTCTAGATGTGGAGGTGGCAGGTCATCCATATTTTTTATCATCCTAATTGATCCACTCCAAAGGGCAAGCAACCCTTGCGTCCGCAACGGCTCCACCACGACTGGCTCATGAAGACTTCAATGCGCGGGATTAGTTGGAGTTGACGAGAGACCGAATGCTCGACGTTGAGGTGCTAAACCCATTTCTTCGTTCACGTCAGGCAGGGTCGTTGAGCAGGCTTTGGATTTAGGTTCGGGAATCAGGAGCAGGATGGGAAGTCCATGGAACCCCTTTGGCGATTACTACCGCTTGATCACCGGAGTATAGGGCTTGACGGTCAAGGTGAACTTTGTGCGGGAGGGTGTTCGTTCGTTCGTAGCACCTCATTTCTGTTTGTTTATTTTCTGACGCCTCTTTTACTAAGTCAAAAGACCAAGGCAACGTGTTCCAACAATTCCTGTGAACCGTTCCAAGGACTCCGGACACGCTAAAGCCTGGACACCCTGCGATGAAGCGGAACGGTTTGGGGTGCCGGCTTTAGCCGTGAGCCCATTCCGCAGGTTCACTCCTTTTAAAAACAAACCGTGCTGCATCCAAGGTAAAGGCCGCGCGGAATTCCGTGGTGTTCTAATATGGTTGAGGCTCCCATGATAAACGACTGATTGGTGAATGTCGTGGGAACTCATCGCATCCCGAGGTTTTTAAGTTGGCACGGCGTTGGAATTCTGATTAGTGCTAATAGTCATGCACCTATCACGGAATAGAGTTTTCACCTGTCTATTACTCGTCCTGACCTGTTGCCATGGTCACGCTGATTTAGGGAACTCATTTGGTTTTGTAACCTCCTATCCCCTTCTGTTCGATACCTTCGCGCAGGAGCCTGACGTGGTGGATCCGGTCGCTATTTGCTTCGATGAAATTGGCAGAGGTTACGTGGTGGAGATGCGTGACTATCCACTGGGAATGGGACCGAATAACGAACCCGGCGGAACCATTCGGCTGTTGGAAGATCGCGACGGAAACGGCAAGGTGGATCGTTCGACAATTTTCGCTACTAACGTAAGTTTTGCCACCTCAATCACACCTTGGCGCGGGGGGGTCTTGGTGACGGCACCTCCGCAGATTATTTATTTCAAAGATAATGATGGGGATGGCAGGTCGGATCTGCGCGAAGTTTGGTTTGGTGGATTCGTGCAAGGGGTGACCGATAGTAATGTGAGTGGATTGCGCTGGGGCTTGGACAATCGCATTCACGGTGTTAACGGCGGCAATGGCGGAAAAGTGAAATCCGTGGGTCAGGATTCCCAGACGATCGATCTCGGCAATGCTGATTTCAGTTTTGACCCGCGTCGGCGCGACATCGCGTTGACCTTTCAAACCAGTGGAGGGTTTGGATTAGCGTTTGATGATTGGGGGCATAGTTTTTCGACCTACAATATCAACCATATGCAACAGCGGGTCATTCCTTTGCGTTATGCAAATCGGAATCGTGGCACGCCGCTGATGGAATTGACGGTCAGCATTTCTGACCACGAAGACATGGCGAGGATTTTTCCGGTTTCGGTGGCAGAAACGCGGGTGAACCATCCCGAGCAGGCGGGGTATTTTTCTTCCGCTGGAGGCATCCATTTTCTGAGTGCCCCAGGTTGGCCGGGAGACCTGTCAGGGAGCCTGACGGTGGCGGATGCCGTCGGTAATCTCATCCATCGGGATGTGTTGAGGGAAAACGGGGCGGTATTCCAAGCCTCCCGTGCCCCGACAGAATTAACCCGGGAATTCATGGCGAGCACCGATCTCGCCTGTCGTCCTATGGCACTGGAAGCCGGACCGGATGGAGCCATTTATTTGTTGGACATGCAACGCGATGTCATCGAGCACCCAGATTATATTCCAGCCAAAGTGAAGGCGAAATTAAAGGTGAGGGCCGGTGAGGATCGAGGTCGAATTTACCGAGTGCATCCCCAGAATGGATGGCGACCTGACTCGAAAAAATTAGGCGATTCGCGATCGAGCGAACTCGTTGAGGAATTAGGAAGTCCGAATGCTTGGCGGCGCAACACGGCCCAACGGTTGTTGGTGGAACGAGAGGACAAAACCATTGTCCCATTAGTAGTCCAACGAACGAAAGCAGGTCAACCCGCTCTCGCGAGGTTGCATGCCCTATGGACTCTCGAGGGGTTGGGAGTGTTGACGGAGGACCCCATTATTTCCGCATTGGAGGCCAAGGAATCTGGGCTCAGGGAGAACGCGATCAAATTAGCGGAGCGACGGTTAAAAACGTCGCCGGGTCTTGTGCGCGTTTTAGAAAAGCTCAGTCGCGATTCCTCTGCATTTGTGCGATTGCAAATCTCGTTGACACTGGGGGAAGTTCATTCCAAATCGGCCGAGGCCGTGTTGTTGGACATCGCTAAAAAGGATGCAAGCGATCCATGGATACGCTGGGCCGCGTTGAGTTCTATGGGGGGCAGTGCCGTGACCCGGTTGGGGAAACTGGTTGGGGATCACACATGGCTCCATACCAAAAGCCATGGACTCATGGAGACATTAGAACTCACGGCGACGGTCGTCGGGGCTCGTGCCGCGTTGACTCCCGAGGAGGCTGTGGAATTGGAGCGGATACTCAAGCAAACGCCTGCCTCTTTTTTGATTCCGATTTTGAAAGGCTTGGAAACGGGGCAATCGCAGTCGGGGAGTGCGATGGTGCTGCCACATGCGGCGGAAGTTTTGGATCATGTGTTTGCTGTTGAAGATCACACCGTGCTGTTGGCGGCATGGCCGTTGCAACGACGCTGGAAAACGCCAGAAAACAAAAAGCAACGCGATGCGATGGCGGCGGCGGAGATTCGAGCCAAAGATCGCCAACTACTCGGCAGCGATCGTCTGAAAGCGATTCAATTGTTGAGCTTTGGTGAGTATGAAAAAGTGGCTTCCATCCTTTGGAATTTGCTTGGGGACGATGATGCCGAAATACAGAGGGAATCGGTGCAAGCAGTGCGCCAATGGAGGCGATCCGAAGTGGGGAAAGAATTGGTCTCTCGCTGGAGCGTGTTGCAACCGACGTTACGTCCGTTGGTGATTCAATTACTTCTGAGCCGACGAGAGTTTCATAATTCTTTCTTGAGTGCCTTGGAGAATGGACAGCTCCAAATCGGAGAATTGAATTTGGATTTGGAACAACGCAGGACGTTGTTACGTCACAGCACGACAGAGATCGGGAGGAGAGCCGCCAAATGGATGGGGGACGAAGAATACAGCAACCGCATGCAAATTGTGGATCAATGGCTTGAGAAACTACCTGCAAAAGGGATCCCTGCAGAAGGTCGAACAATCTTCGAGAAAACCTGTGCCTCCTGCCATGTTGCGGGAGAGATTGGTCAAAGGGTCGGACCGGATCTTAATAGCGTCTCCCACCGGAGCATCGAGGATTTAGTATCGAATATTTTGGATCCGAATATGGCGATCAATCCTGCCTACATGACATTTTCCGCAGAACTCAATTCAGGCGAGTCCGAGATAGGGTTGTTGCATTTACAAAGCGGCACAAGCGTGACTTTGTTGCAGGCTCTCAATACCAAGATCACCTTGGCGCGATCCCAGATCAAAAGTCTAAAATCGACAGGAAAATCTTTGATGCCTGAAGGATTGGAATCAGGGATGACACCCCAAGATTTACGCCATTTGATCGCGTTTCTACAAGGTCATCCGTGAATCACAATGGGCGATTATTTCTCCACGAGTTGCAGGCATAATAGTTCCCCTGTTTTTTTGATGCCTTCGCGCACATAAAGTCTCCCGTTGGCGTAGGCTGGGTTGCACCAATTCAGACCACACACCTGACTGCGTGAGACATGGCGCATTTCGTTCTTGTTTGATTCGAACAGCACTAATTCCCCAGTGTCCGTCAGGGTGAGGATGTGATCATTGAATACGAGAAATGCCCCGTGGGTTTTATCTGGGGAGGAGGAAAAAACATCCTGCTTAGCCCACGCGATTTTTCCCGTGCGACCTTCTACACAGATCAGATCGCGGTGAGGTCCGACTCCATAAAAATGATCGCCCACCACAACGGGGCTGGAGTAATTCATGGCCGCCTCTTTGTTCAACCACGCTTGTTCCGCAGTCCAGCCTGTTCCTGAAGGAGTGATCTTGATTCCTACTTCACCGAACTGATGGGAACCAACAATCACCATGTCGTCGATAACAATGGGGGTCGTTACGTGGCGAGCCAAACTCGTTTTCACAGGGTGACGCCACAGGATTTTTCCTGATTGCGGATCCAACCCCGTGACGGACTCCGCCATGAAGCAGACCAGTTGGTTTGCGCCTCCAATTTTTGCCATGATCGGAGGGGCATACCCTGCTCTTTCATTGACGGATTTCCAGAGAAGCGCGCCTGTTTTTTTATCGAGGCAGATGACCCCTGCCCCATTCGTGGAACCCGCGAGAGCATAGAGAAAGGATCCATGAATCAAGGGTGACCCGGTATTCCCGTGACGAGTAGAACCGGCAGCATTTCCATTCTCACCAAAAAACCCGGCTCCAAAATTGGTGCTATAATTCAGACGCCACACCAAGGAACCGTCGGTGATGTTCAAGCACTGCAACTCACCACGGCAGGATTGTGCATAGAGGTAGTCTCCATTGACGAGAGGAGTGCTCCGCGGTCCCGACGGGCCTTGGGAGTCGCTAAATGTTTTATCGATGGGGGTCTGCCAGATCCCGGCACCCGTTTCTGCATTGAGGGATCGAATGGTTTCTATTCCATTTTGAGCCTCAAAAAGGTAAACCCTGCCCGCACTGACCACTGGAGAGGATAATCCTTCCCCCGTTTTTACTCGCCACAAAACCTGTGGGGATTCGGGCAGTGTCGAAGGAACTTTCTCGCCCTTACCCACATGACCGCTGTGATCAGGTCCGCGCCACTGCGGCCAATCCGCCGCGAGGAAAGAAGAAAAAACAGGGAAACAACGATTGCAAAATAACGGATTAACACGGCGCAAATTCAGCCGATAGAGCGATCCGGCGTCAAGTGGTAATCCGTTTGGGGCGGAAACAAAAGGAGACAGGTATGGTAATGGTGCTCCTACCATTTTTCGCCAAACAACGCTTTAATGTCCCGTGCCCCATGATAGATATGGAACACTTGGATCCCCTCTGGAATAGGGCGATAAAAAATCAGGTAATTATCGAATCCGGACACGCGCCACGAACGAATGTCTTTTAATTTAGGATTCCGAAATCGTCGCGATCTACCGATGTCAGGAGTAATGGCAAGCGTTTTGAATGTCTCGAAGGTCGCTTCTATGACACGCGTCGCGGAATCGGGATTATCCTGGGCGATGAAACACCAAATGCCCCAAAGTTCATCCTCGACGCAAGGATCAAGGATATATTTAGGCATTAGAGCGGGATTCTTTTATCCGTTTGCGGAGCCTGCGAAACACTACCTCGCCATCAACGCCTTTGCCACGGTCGAGGCGGTCAATGCTTTGAATCAATTGCGTTTCTAGTTCCTCAAGGGTTTTTGGCACTTGGGGCAGTCGTGCTGCTTGATCTTCCTTGAGACGCCGGAGACCGGCGCGGACAACCTCACTGGCAGTCTGATACAGACCATTCTCGACTTCCTTCTCCACAAACTTTGCTAATTCCGGCGTGAGTGAAATATTCATAATTGGATCTGCATCCATTTCATCATTGTTGGCATTCTATCACGAATAACAGGAATGAGTCGAATCCTGTTATTGACGATTTTTGGATTTTTCCCCTGTGAAACAGTCTTCTTTTGAACTCGCTCCGACATTGAAGCGGAATAAACTTGCCTAGAGGGAGTCAATTTCGGAAAACCCAAGCACCATGAACTACACATCGTTTATTTTGACGGCTTTGATGGTCGTTTCACAACCCTTTATTGGCATGGGGGATGGACCGGCGGACAACCAAGCTGCCAAAGTTCGTTCCATCCCTCCCCCAGGAGGTTTGATCAATGACGCCGACAGAAAAGACCTAGAGGCACAGGTGGCGCAACTCGGGCAAATGATCGAAGGGCTGAAATCTTCTTTGACGAACAAACCAGACTTAGCTGCTTTGATTCCGGATGTTCAAATTTTTCACAACGCGGTGAGATACGCCCTGAGTCACAACGAGTTTTTTAATCCGACTAATGAGGTTCCGGCAGCGAGACTTTTGTTGCATCACGGTTTAGTCCGATCGATGGCCTTGCAGAGTGGACGAGCTCCTTGGATCACTGCATCAGGATTGGTGGTGCGAGGGTATATCTCCATAATAGACGGATCTGTTCAGCCGTATGGATTGGTGATTCCCTCATCGTTCGGAGCCCGAGGCGGGCAATCCGATTCTGCGATGTCATCTCTGTCCACTACTCAGCCCCCATTGGAAACCGTAGGTGGGCAGCCCTACCGCCTAGACGCGTGGTTCCATGGACGCGACGAGCGATTGAGTGAGCTAAATTTTTTGAATGGCCGACTCAAATCTCCGGGAGAATTCACACCCCCTAATGCTTTTGTATTGCACTTGTATGGACGCTATTGCAACGCCAACAAATTTGCCGGTGAAATTGATTTTCTGGAAGCACTCGATGATGTCAAGCGACGCTATCCGATCGATGAAAATCGGGTGGCTGTGCGTGGATTCTCGATGGGAGGCGCGGCCTGTTGGCAGTTCGCGACACATTACGCAGGGCGATGGGCAGCTGCGGCACCGGGAGCTGGCTTTAGTGAAACGGCAGATTTTCTGAAAGTGTTTCAGAAAGAATCGGTGAACCCACCGGATTACGAGCAGAAGTTGTGGCACATGTATGACGCGACTGATTATGCGGTTAATTTGTTCAACTGCCCGACCGTCGCCTACAGCGGTGAGGTGGATTCCCAAAAACAAGCCGCCGATATCATGGCCAAAGCACTCGCTGCGGAAGGCATGGAATTGACTCATCTGATTGGCGCCAAGACAGGGCATTCCTACGAAAAAACGGCGAAAGCCGAATTGAATCGTCGGATGGATTCCATCATGGCCGCAGGACGCAACCCCGTACCGAAGGAGGTTCGATTCACGACGTGGACGCTAAGATACAATGAGATGCTTTGGATCAAAGTTAATGGATTGGAGCACCATTGGGAACGCGCTCGAGTTCGCGGGGTGATCGAGGATGTGCACACGGTTCGAATCGAGACGACGAATGTTACCTCGCTGACACTATCGATGGCAGCGGGTTTGTGTCCTTTGGATAACGGGCGGCGGCCCATGGTTTGGATCGACAATTCCAAATTGGAAGCCCCTTCAGTCGGAACCGATCGTTCGTGGGTGGCGCACTTTGAAAAATCGGGGAGCTCATGGCGAGGCGTCGCTAGCCCTGACTCGGTGAGTTTGGGGAAACGTCACGGTTTGCAAGGCCCCATCGACGATGCCTTCATGGATAGCTTTATGATGGTGAGTCCAACGGGTCAACCTCTGCACGAAAAATCCGGGACGTGGGTGAAGGCGGAAGAAAAGCGCGCGATTGAACAGTGGAGAAGCCAATTTAGAGGGGAAGCTCGCGTAAAAAATGATGGAGATATATCGGATGCAGACATCGCCAATCACAACCTGATTCTGTGGGGAGATCCGCAGAGCAACAAGTTGCTGGCTCGTATCATCGCTCAATTACCGGTGAAATGGTCAGGAACGGAGTTGGTTCTTGCGGGAAAAACATTTGCCAGTAACAGCCATGTTCCTGTGATGATTTATCCAAATCCTCTGAACCCCAAACGGTATGTGGTATTGAACAGCGGATTTACCTACCGAGAATATGATTACCTGAACAATGCCCGACAAATTTCGAAACTCCCGGATTACGCCGTTGTGGATTTAAGCCAACCGATTACCCCACGCGGACCTGGTGGGATTGCGACGGTTGGATTCTTCAACGAAAAATGGCAGCCGTGATTGGCTTCAGGAAACCTTGATCTATGAAACCAACCCTGTAAGGTTACCGAAACACGTATGAAACGAACAATATTTTCCGCGATCATAGCATCCGCAACGGCATGGGCCGCTTTTGCCGCTGTCGAACCAGGGTTTACATCGATCACCGATGGAAAAACTTTTAAGGGTTGGAAGATGGCCACCGAACACACCAACACTTGGACATTTCAGGACGGCGCGTTTGTCGCCAAAGGGGAACGGTGCCATCTTTATTATATCGGCGACGCGAAGCCATTCAAAAATTTTGAATTGAAGGTCGATGTCATGACCGGACCGATTTCAAACGGCGGTATTTATTTCCACACGAAATACCAAGCGGAGAGCTGGCCTAAATTCGGCTTCGAAACGCAAGTCAACAACACGCACGGGGACTGGAAAAAAACCGGAAGCTTGTATGATATCGTCAATGTGAAGGAATCCGCAGCCAAGGACAATGAATGGTGGACTCAGACGATCACGGTTCTAGGCAATCGCGTGACGGTGAAGGTAAATGACAAGATCGTGATGGAATACAATGAACCAACGGACGCGAAAGCGGGTAAGGATTATACCCGAA
>CAMBHS010000023.1 GCA_945867235.1 Akkermansia muciniphila | reverse complement strand
GATTTACCGACTCAGGAAAATACAATGTATCTCTATGAAAACGTGGAACATTCTGCGCCACTGGCTCCGAACGGTTTCCGGCCCCTTGGCCGCCCGGGGGGGAGGGCGGCCAAGGGGCCGGAAAATTCCGAATCATCTTAACCAAAAACTTATTCTAATGGACAATCCTGCCTCACTTCAGGTGTAACGGAGGGGTGATCACCAATACTACTTCGCCACTTTCCAAGTCCACATCATACTACACTCGGCTGGATGATTTCTTAAAATAAGTCTTGCAGAACTCGGTATGGTGGGGGTACCTTTACTCAAGAACCCTTGATTTCGCGCTGAAGTGGCTCTCCTTTATTGGGGTGCTTGTTTGTTTTTTTGATACCATGAAACGAAATTCTTCCTGCGGTCAGTTTTACCTAGGAGCTTTTGCTTTATTGCTGGGTGCGATTTGTTCAGTTCATGCACAGTGGCAGACTCAGTCCGTCATTTTGAAGCCGGGTTGGAACGCGGTTTATCTGCATGTGGATGCGTCGCATGTTTCTCTCGATGATTTAATCCTCGTCCCGGATGGTGCGCCCATTAGTGAGGTTTGGCTCTGGCGACCTGCCGCGTCGACCGCGCAATTTACAACGAGCCCCCAGCAAAGCTCACTTCCCAACAGTCAATGGGTCGTCTGGGACAGTTCGACGGTCGTTGATTCGTTGACCCGACTTTCTGGCAACGGTGCCTACCTAGTGCACAACACGGGTTCCGTCGATTATACTTGGAGAATCGTCGGCAAGCCCGTGGCACCCCGTTATGAGTGGACGACGAGCGGTCTTAATTTTATTGGTTTCCCGACCCCAGCATCGAGCGCACCGAGATGGGACGCCTTTCTGACCCCTGTGCCTGAACTCCAACGGAGCGCGGAGATTTATCGGTACCCCGGAGGCGATCTAGGCCAGAATAACCCAGTGCGTGTGTGGTCACCGCTATTTCGCACGGTCAACGTCAGGCGCGGGGAAGCTTTCTGGATTCGGGCAGGCGAAACTTACAACCGCTATTTTGGACCAGTTTCGGTTGACTTGCAGAGTTCTTCGGGGATTCATTTTTCGGATACCCGAGGGACGTATTCGGTGAGATTGAAGAACACAACCGCGACCGCGCAGACGGTGACGATGGATTTGTTAAATTCTGAGGTCGCGCCCGCAGGTCAGACGGCGATTACCGGAACGCCACCGATGCTGGTGCGAGGCGCGTTGAACACGACGAATTTGACCTATCACCACTCGGTTTTGACCAATCAACAAAGTTTTAGGTTAACGGCGCAGGGTCAGCCCGGTTCGGAGCTTGAGATTGTCCTAGGCTTGAACCGATCGGCGATGACGGCCATTCCCAGTTCCCTTTACGCAGGGATTCTGCGATTGGCGGACACAGGTGGATTATCGCAAATCGATCTCCCAATCAGCGCAATAGTCGCCAATACAGCCGGTCTTTGGGTGGGTCAAGCGACCATCACGCACGTGGGTCAATACCTCAGGACCTACCAACGCGGCCCCAATGGTCAACCGGTGCTCGCACCGATCACTGAGGCGGGTGCTCCTTATTTGGCAACGGCGACCAACACCAGCTATGGTTCAGTGGCCCGACCCTATCCCTTGCGCCTGATCCTCCACAACAATCAAGCCACCAACCAAGTCAGCCTCCTGCAACGTGTTTATTTTGGATTGCGAGCTGGCGTCACGACAGTTGCCACGAGTGAAAATCTGCTGGATCCTGCAACCCTCGCCACGGCCCGCCGAGTCAGTGCGCCCCATCTTCCGTTCGCCTTAGAAAACACGCCTTGGATTCAGAACTCGGGGGAACTGCGGTTAGGAACCAACGTTGTTTTTAGTGTCAGCCTCGACCACAACGATCACGCATCCAATCCGTTTTTGCACACCTTTCATCCGGATCACGATAACCTCGATCCCACCTTTCGACGAGTCAATGCACAGGGGGAGGAGTCCTATACCGTGAATCGCACAATCACCCTCAGCATTACCGCTCCAGCCTATGATTTTAGCAGTTTAACAACCGGCACAACCACCATGGGAGGAGATTATTCCGAGGTCATCAGTTTTGGCGGTCGTGCGGGCCAAACACGCGAATTCACTGTTTACGGTGCCTTTAGCATTAACCGTATTAGCCCTATTGAAAGGTTGACCCAACCATGAAAATGATTTCTAGCCACCTCAATTCCGTAGCCGAATTATTGGCGGTCGCGCCGGCTCAAACTTCAATTCCTTCAAGTCGTTTCCTTCGGTTTTATTCCTCAGCCCCCTTACTGCTCATGAAACAAAACAGATACTTCGCTCTCAAGTTCGCGGTCCTGTTCTGGGTGTCGCTCACTCTCCTGATGATCCCAGCAGTGCACGCTGATCCAAACCCACCCAGTAAGCTCACCTACCAAGGTTTTCTTACCGATGACAATGGTGCTGCGCTGGGGTTGAACGCACCGATCAACAAGGTCGTCATCTTCCGCATTTACGATCATCCTCTCACGGGAACCATCAAATGGGGCGAGCAGCAGACGGTCACAGTAGACAAGGGTCACTTCAGCATCCTCCTAGGCGAGGGGAGTACCGTCGAAGGTGCTGCCCGCGGAAATCTCGCGACGCTCTTTACTGGCCCAGACGCCTCAGAGCGCTACATCGAAATGGAGGTGTTCGACGGAAGTGTCGGCACCAGATTGATGCCACGAATGCAGTTTCTGCCGGGGCCCTTCGCGTTCCTTGCGACGAGCGCGAATCAGATTGTCGATCCGAGAGGGACGAATGTACTCACCACTGGGGCTGGAACAATCGGAATCAACAAGACCGCGCCCCATGCATCAGCCTTGGACGTCAACGGGACGATCACCGCGACAGGTTCAAGGATCAACGGCGTATCTACCGCTACAAGCTTTAGCGGAAATGGCTTAGCGCTGACCGATTTGAACGCTGCAAATCTCACTTCGGGAAAGGTTCACGATGATCGTTTAAACACTCCGATAACTGCCGGGGCAGCCTTGGCCAACGCGGCAGTTTCTGGCAATGTTAACAACACAATTGTAAAGCGCGATAGTACCGGGAACTTTGTAGCCGGTTCTATCACAGCGAATACGTTTGTTGGCGGCGGCACGGTCCCTATTGGAGGGATCATCATGTGGTCGGGTAGCACTGCCCCCGCTGGGTGGGCACTTTGTGACGGTTTAAATAACACCCCAAACCTTCAAGGTCGGTTTGTGATGGGAAGGGGGAACGGGACGGTTGGCGGGTTTTTTAGTCACGGGAACATGGGTGGCTCCCAAGACGTCACCTTCACAATCACGGTCGCCCAGATGCCTGCGCACACTCACCGCCTTTACGGATCTAAGCATGGTAACCCCGACGGCGGTTGGGATTACGATGGCAGTAATCGTTATTATACATCCCAATGGAACCACAATTCAATACCAGATGTTAGCACTACTGGCGGCAATCAACCAATAACGCTAGACAATTTACCGCCTTTCTACGTATTAGCATACATACAAAGAAAGCTGTAATGCATCCATCAAAAGTGTATGAATAATCTTTTGATTCAATGGCGCGGATGGATTGGGTTGGGAATTCTCTTCACCTCGATCATCCCTTGCGCAGCGCAGGGTTACCAGCTCAACTACGAGGCGATGTTGGGATCAACGAATTATTCGCGTGGAATAAACTATCGTTCTTATCGCGGGGTTCCATTATCCAACATCGCAGGTGATCCCCCCGGTTCCGACGGACGCGTGGCGCAAGGGTTGACTCCGTCTCAGAACCAATTTAGTGGGTTGTTGTCCTTCGGTGCGGTTGCACGTCCTGGAGTTGGCTCGAGGTCGAGCCTTTTGACGACTATTAATTACGCCAGAAATGCCATTAACCTTGACCTGATTCGTAACGCGAGTGGAGATGTGAGTATGGTTCTCACGCGAGCTGCGGTGGGAGCTTCCTATTTCAGCCGACCGGTTGCATTCCTCTTGGGTTCCGTGATCGCCCCGCCTGAAACCGACGTGAGTGGAGCACTCCTGACAAACGCCCCCTCTGATTACTGGAGAGCTGAGCCATTTTCAACTGATAATCACGCGGGAGCAACTTACTATTGGAGTCCACACGCATCGTCGGTTTTTGCGATCCAATCGGGTCCTATCAGCGTGACATGGCAAAAACTCCAAGGAACCAATGTGGAACCCGACGGTTACTCAAAAAACCCTGACTCATATTTCGTCGAGTCCGGATTCTATTTTCCACTCAAAACCGTGAGGTATGTAGTCTCGGGGACTGCGGTCAAGACTCCCCGCAAGATGTATTGGACGGAGGAAACATTCAGTGATTTGGGAAGACCTGTAACGATCCCCAATACTCGGATCTCAGCAGTGAATGTGCTCTACAGTACCCGATTTCCAGAACGAGTGAGCTCGGCTTATGTTGCTGTAGGACAATCCTTTGTAACGGGAGTCGCTACCAACCGTTTGCAGGAAACACGGACTCTCTGGTATGATAACATTGGCGGGCAACTTCGCGCGTACAATCTGGAGGGTCGAGTTTTCATTGAACTGTTGGGGGATAAGGTTGATAACAATTCGTTCCGCCACTTGGGTTTTGAGATTATTGATGTTTGCCAACAACCCTATCCCTCAGATATCACCACGGATCTCGGTGACACAATTGCACCCTATGCGAACGGAATTTCAGACTCCACGCTATTGGCCGAACCTCTGGATTTAGGATCCCCGTTTCTTTATGGACAGAAGACCCCAAGCCAAGCAACCCAAGATTACTACGCAGTTCGGGAAACCTCCAACCTTAACGATGCGTTAGTCCATTGGACGCAGACCGGCTCGCAGGCGATCCAATGGCCGTTTGTATTCACTCGTTACAAATTCCGTTGGCCCACAGACGTCGCGAAATACAGCCACTATGTGCGCCCCTCGGCGCCTTCAGCAAGCGTCGCCGCGTTGACGAGCGTGGAGCTTCCCAGTCAGAATATTCCTGCAATCCAGTATCAGGACCCGCTGGATCGTCCGCGAGCGTTTCTTACCGAAAATGCTCGGTTCTACACCCAGCTCGATACCAATTATCCCGCGCACCGAACGTTGCTTCGGTACCTTTCCCTCAATCAAGTTGCGTTTGAGCGTGTATTTTCTTGGCTGGATGAAACCTTGAAGACCACAAGCGGTTTTGAGAACTCGCTCGCCACGAACTTAACGTCGATAAACTATTTATACAACAATATCTACACGACGAATGCTGCGGCGCGAACGGAGCGCAACACACGTGTCTCGGAGTATAATGCCTACAAAACCGCATTAGCAGGATTCAATCAGTATGTGCACCAGACCAATGCCGCTGCCGATTTCTTAAGCGGATTAGCTGCGTATACCGCACAGCGTTCTGCCCATTGGGCTTATGTCGAACACTTACGTGACTATAATGCAAACGGGATGCATTGGGAGACCGCAAATCCATTAAACACAGCCCGCACAGATTTTTCAGCAACCCGCCTCTCAAACGGCAAGGTGTTGGTGGCTGGAGGGTATTCTGAAAGCCTCGGAAATCTCCGCACTGCCGAATTGTATGACCCCATAACAGGAGTTTGGAGCCGAACAGGGGATATGAGCTCCCCGCGTCAAGCCCATTCCGCGATCCTGCTTGCAAACGGTCAAGTCCTTGTCGCAGGCGGTCTCGTGGGTGATGGAATTGGGAATACAGTAAAATCAGCTGAGTTGTATGATCCGCAGACGGAACGTTGGACAGTAACGGGTTCGATGAGGATTGATCGTAGCGGTGCCACCGCCACGCTGCTTTCGGATGGCAGGGTTGTGCTCATCGGGGGGAGGAGCGTTGTTGAGTCACGATCGCTTCACGAAGTTGATATTTATAATCCGAATACAGGTCTATGGCTGGAAGGCGCCAGCCCATCCGAAGCGTATCGCTGGCACGCGGCGACGCTCCTGCCGGACGGTCAAATCTTGGTTACGGGCGGTGGTGACACTTTGCTGAATGACCATCGCAGCCGCGCCGCCTTATACAGCCCCACTTATGATTCGTGGAAAATTCTACCGAATATGCCGACGGCACGATCTTTCCACTCCTCGACGCTTTTGCGGAACGGCAGAGTCTTGATCGCGGGAGGAACCTCTAATGGGGATGAGGGACTTTCGACAGCGGTTATTTACAATCCCGCCAATCAAACTTGGACCGAAACGCCACGTTTGCCGTTTCGAAGGTTGCTCCATCAGGCAAGTCTGCTTGCAAATGGTCAAGTTTTAATTTCACAGGGGCTTTCGCAGGGTTTTGGCAGAGATCGAACAGAGGATGACTTGAGTGCGGCAACTGGTCTTTACGATCAAGACCTCAACATCTGGACTGAGGCACCGCCCTCGCGAGAGAAACGCTTTAGGGGATTGACCATTCTGCTCTCCGATGGAAACCTCCTGATTCTTGGGGGGGTTAATCTTCAAGGACCAGTGGGTGAGGTCGAACTGGGGACTATGCCTCCAGTCCTCGTTGAACCGCCGTCAGAGTCGATGGTTGCAGATTATAGTCAGGAAGTTTTGAGCAATCCATCGCTCGCGTATGCAAATTACACCAATCAGGTGGCCAACTACCAAGCTTACACGAACCAAATCCCCGGTTTCGAGGCTTACCCAGCTCAACAGAGCCGTTATGATACCTACCTCACGAATCTGCGCGCCTACGAGGATTTTCAGGCTGCGTTCACACGCTTCACCAACTATAATGTCCAATTAGCCAAGTTCACCGATTACAACAATAATGTGGCCGCCTACCAATCTTACCTGAATGAATTAGCAGCCTATCAGACTTATACAAATCGCTTGGCAGCTTACACGACCTATGCTCGTCAACTCGCCGATTACAATCACTACACAAATCAGGTGGCAACGTATCAGGCGTACACAAATCAGCTTCCCATCTATCAGGCGTACACAAATCAGGTGGCATCGTATCAGGCTTACACAAATCACCTTGGAGCCTACCAAAATTACACCAACCACTTGGCGGCGTTCCAGGCGTACACGAATCAACTTGGAGCCTACCAGAGGTACACTAATGAACTGGCACCGTATCGGATTTATACCAGTGAATTAGAGAACTTTCGCGTTTACACCAATCAACTTGCGCAGTACCAAGCTTACACGAATCAGTTGTCAGCTTTCCGAGTTTACACAAACCAATTGGCAGAGTACTGGGCTTACACAAACCAATTGGGAGCGTTTCGAGCCTACACGAATCAGGCGGCACTCCACCAGACCTACACCAATCAACTCCCTCTCTACACTCAATATACAAACGACTTAGCGAGCTACAATTTGACAAACGGGACGATCGCCTATTGGAAGTTGGATGAAGGTTTTAACAGCTATGGAGGCATGTGGGGGTCGGTTCGGGATTCGAGCACGAATGGGCTTACCGGTTGGTTTCAGGAAGGTGCCTATTGGGCGTATGGTCAAACAAACTTCCCGCCGCACTTGACTAACGCGGTCAACTTCACGAGAACCTATTGGCAGTTTAATTGGGATTCCAACACTTCACAAACAACCTCTAACGAGGTGGTCCGGCCGCAGTACATTCGATCGGAGCACACTTCTGCGTATGACAAGATGCGCGCGAGTTTTTCGATCGAAGCTTGGATTTTGCACCGAGGCGGGGAGGCCGCGACGATTATAGACAAAGGGGACTATAACTTTACCCTCCAAGTTAATCATTCCGGTAGTTCGAGCGGGGGTCTCAGTTTTTACAATTCTGCCTTTGGGCCTAATTGGTACGATTGGATTCACAGTGCTGCACCGGTGCCTGTGGGGGAATGGGCGCATGTTGCTCTGACTTGGGATCAAGAGACGCACAACTTGAAGTTTTACCTCAACGGAGCAGTGACCGACACGATGTATTACCCCCACGTTCAGGGATTGAATTTGAACAATGGCCCGGTGAATATCGGTCGCCAAAGTCCAGACACCTGCGGTTGCAACGGTTTTGACGGGATGATGGCGCGCGTCAGGTTGTCTGGTCTCGCCCGCAGTTCCGACCAAATTGCGTCGGCTTTCAATGGTCAAGATGGGTTTCCTCCTGCAGTGGAACTACCATACTTCGTTGCCGTCCCTGTACCGGCTGAATTTCCGGTGACCGAGGTTCCTCAACCGACTGTGGTGCCGTATCCTACGTATGCGATAGCTCCAGCGGAAGCGGTAATCCAACCAGACGAAGTCCCAGCTCCCTCCTACACCCAACAATTGGCTGCATACCACACTTACACCCGACAAACGGCAGCATACCTCACTTTTACAAATCAACTGCCAGCCTACCAGGTTTTCACCAATCAACTCGCTCTCTACAGTCAATATACAAACGACCTAGCGAGCTACAAACTCACTAACGGAACTATAGCTTACTGGAAGATGGACGAAGGGTACGGGACCATGGTTCGGGATTCGAGCACAAACGGACTCGATGGGTGGATGATGGAGGGCGCCTCTTGGGAGTATCATCAAACAAACTTCCCGCCGCACTTGGCTAACGCGGCCAAGTTCACGAGGACCTATTGGCAGTATAATTGGGATTCCAACACTTCACAAACAACCTCTAACGAGGTGGTCCGGCCGCAGTACATTCGATCGGAGCACACTTCTGCGTATGACAAGATGCGCGCGAGTTTTTCGATCGAAGCTTGGATTTTGCACCGAGGCGGGGAGTCGGCGACGATTATAGACAAAGGGGACTACAACTTTACCCTCCAAGTTAATCATCCCGGTAATCCGAGCGGAGGTCTCAGTTTTTACAATCGTGCCTTTGAGCCTCACTGGGCGGATTGGATTCACAGTTCTTTAGCGGTGCCTGTGGGGGAATGGGCGCATGTTGCTCTGACTTGGGATCAAGAGACGCACAACTTGAAGTTTTACCTCAACGGAGCAGTGACCGACACGATGTATTACCCCGAAGTTCAGGGATTGTATTTGAACGATGGCCCGGTGAATATCGGTCGCCAAAGTCCAGACAACTGCCAGTGCAACGGTTTTGACGGCATGATGGCGCACGTAAGGTTGTCGGGTCTCGCCCGCAGTGCCGACCAAATCGCGTCGGCTTTCAATGGTCAAGATGGTTTCCCAGCGGGGGTGTCCTATCCCTACGATGTTGAAGTCCCCGTTCCCGCTGACCAGCCTTTAATAGCGGTGCTTCAACCTGTGGAGCCGACAATGCCTAGTTTTGAGGTGCTCCCCCCCGCTCAGCCAGTGGTCCCACCCACAGTGGTGCTTGCAGAACCCGAGTCCGAGGTGACGCAACCTCTGTTCGCAGAGGAGCCTACCGTGGCATTTTCACGACCGAGTGAGGTCATCGCGCAGCCGCAACAGGTCGCCAGTCCGGAAGTGGTCCCCAATCCTCAACCCGTGCCCGATCCTGGCGTGGCGGTTTCTAATCCCGCCTCGGTCAACAAGCCTTCTTGGGTGGCGAAGCCCGTTAAGCCGCAGGTTCCCACCGTGGCGGTGTTGCCCACGTTGGTCGCTCCTGCGATCGCAGTTTCTCTGCCGGCGTCGGTGGAGGAGCCCCCTCCGTTGCCGGGTTGGCCGAAAGGGTTCACCGCTCCTCAAGTGGTTCGAGAGACGGTGGTTGTCGGTGCCCGAATTCTGGCACCGTCTGGTGAGTTGGGTGCGGCTGGTGCCTATTTTGCAGGTTATATTCGCCAGGAGAATGGGAATTCCTTTCACCCGGGAGCGTATCAGGATCCGTTTACGAGTGGCTTCGACCAAGCGAATCGAGGGGCGATCATCCCGGTCAATGCGATTCCAGGGAGTAACAATTTGGAGGTGTGGTGGTTTCGAGTCAGCGCGACTAATAGCGTTAAGAATGCAGTGAACGATTTTGGAGCGGTGCATTGGCCGTCGGTAGTGGGGCGGTACACGGTGGTTTGGCCGATTGGTGGTGAAGACATCGTCCTCGCGAATAATGCAGGGAGTGGTGAGTTAGGAAGTCTGCAAGCGACGGGCACTATTTATACCCAAAATGACTCAACGATGCCCGGGTATAACCCCAACGAGGAGCACGCATTGATGTTGGGCGGAAAGGCATACGCGCTGCGGGATGATTTAAACCTGACGGGAACAAATACGTCCGCAGTGCTGGCTGGTAGTCACACTACCTACTCTTCGGCTCCTTATGTGTTGTTGGATTTTGTGGAATCGGACGGGCGCCCGGCGGTGCGGACCTTCAGAGTGTTAAGGGAGAAGCCTGAAGCCGGGGAGTTATTTGATTACGTGATCACGGCGGGCGGAGATGTGAGTCGATCCGGGGCGGGTCGAATACTGGAGGCCCCGATGCCGCTGCCTTTCTTGTCTCCGCCGGTGGACGCAGCGGGCAGGAACCTCAATGTAGAACCGACGGGGAATGTTGGGGACTTGCCGGTGGGTTGGAATTCGAGCATGTCAACAACGTACTCCAATTACAACAAGTTTACGTTCGAGGATCGAAAGCACAATTTTTGGGTTGTCCGAGGCTTGCACGATGGATTGCCGGCTTTGGAAGCAGGAACCTTCAACGATAGTAGCAGCAGTTTTCAGACCAATATGCCCCCTGCTTTCGCGGTGGTCGGAGTCTCATTCACGAATACGTTCCATGCATCACGTCTGCCTAGTTCGTTGGTGATTCAGGAAGCTGGATCAACTCCATTGCCGCGAGGATTACGTTTGGAGGGCACGGAGTTGAGAGGAATTCCGACAGAGGCGGGGGATTTTAGTTTGCAGTTTACGGTTACTGACAATGGAGATGGGGCGAGTGTACAGGTCACCCTATCGCTGAAGGTCTTTGCTGAGAAGTTCGGTTATGTGCATGCCCAAGGACCGCTCCGGCTGCGCCGTCCGACCGCTTCGGGTGCGAGTGTGCTGCATGTTGGGCGTCCGCCGTTCTTGGCTGATATTGCGAGAAGCACGAACTCATTCGCAATGCGGTTTTATTACAAAACGCAGGAGGGGTTCGCTTGGCCCGGTTTTGAGAGGCCTCCAACAAACGGGAGCATTGTGCCCTACTTGAGACCGATCGACGGAAACGGGGCGTTTGTAGGGGCTGCGGATCAATCGTCGACGGAATCGCTTGGCATCGTTTATCGGCCAGTCTGGCCTGGGAACCCTCCGAGGTTGGAGTTTGGCGAGACCTTGATGTCACCAAAGCACGGGCTGCCTGCCGTCCGTGAGCAGACCAGTGTGCAAATCCTCTATCAACAAGCGATTTCCAAATCGATTACAGCTCCTCAGCCTGCGGTGACATTACATGACCCGACCCGCGAGAAGTCGTTCGTGTTTGTTGCCAATGGGTTGGCGAAAATTCCGAGTGGGGTGCGTACGGAGTATTATCAGGGGAAGACCTATTTTCCTAATCTGCCTCCGCATCTTGCCGAGAGGGTGTTCTTCGATTCGAATCGAGGGCCATTAGGGCATTTGGTGGTCAAAGGAGAATTTAAGGATGAAGTGTTGGGTGAGGATTACCTGATGCTGAATGTGCTGCGCGGCACAGACCTTGAGAGGGTGAAGGCGCTCTGCCCCAACCAACCCGTGGGGGACAAACTTTTGTGGGATAGTGCGGTTGAACAACTCACCACGGCTGTTCACACTTATTTCGAAAATCCGCAGGTGCCGGGGACGTTTATCACCAGTGACGACTCCACTTTCCGCAGGGTTGTGGGAGTTGGGGGTCTTGCCGAAATTAGCCATAGTGACACAGCTGTCGATAGCTATGCTTTGAGCGCGAGCGGACCCGGCAGAGGTTATGTCACAATGATTGTAGGGGATGGTCGTGCATTTACTCCGGATGGCGATCCCGTGACAGTTTATGTCTTGAAAGTTGAGGGGTCGCTGTACCCGGGTGAACTCAAAATCGTTCCCTCCGCCAACCCGTTGAGCGAGCTTATTTCCTTCCAGCACAGTGCCGATCTAGCTGGTCGGTTTGACGAATATGAGTACGAGTGGAAGATCAACCCGCCCGTGGACGGTGCTCCTCCGAGAGCTGACGCTAGGATGAGCAGGTATCAACCCCTGACAAGCGGGCTTAACCTTCCGCAATACACGCTGGGCGGCAGCGGGGTGCAAGCGTTGGTGGATAATTACATTGTGCTACGGTACCGACCTCGGAACGTAGCACACCCGCTCTACCAACCGGGGTTGGCAGCGATTGGGACTAATTGGTCGCGCTGGACTGAACCTCAATTGGCCGAGGGGTGGATTAAAAGGGTGTTGGCTGGGATCAATCCATTTGGGCAGAGGGTGACGGATCTATTCGGCCATGGGGTGAATACGGACGCGAATATCCTGACTTCCGCAGGAAAACGATGGGAGGGAGATGTCGCACTCAACCTAGCCAACGTCAATAATTCTGGGTTGATCGAGATTTATGAAACGGTGTTGCGACGAGGTCGTAGCCTGAGTATCGACGCGGGAATCAATTTTGGACCCGCGAACGACGCCCTGTTGCTTGCAGCCGGTTATCTGAATGACCTTTATACTATGGTCGGAAACGAGGCTTACGCGGATTCTTCAAACCCGACCATCGGTATCGGAACCAAGGATAGGACTTACGGGGATATTGCGACCGCGCTCTTTTCGTTCAAAGGACAGTTACCGACGTTGTTGGATGAAGAATTGGCGTTATTGAGAGGAAGAGATGATGTGCTCCAACCCGGGGTGCAGACATCTCCGGTGTATAATCGGTTGGTCTGGAATTACACACGCGGGATTGATTCGGGCGAGGTAATCTACGCGCTGAACTACAACGTTTTGGATCAAAACACGGACGGTAAAGTGGATGCTGCTGACGCTGCCAAGCTTTTTCCCCAGGGTCACGGCGATGCTTATGGCCACTACCTTACGGCGACTAAAGGTTACTATTCCCTTTTGTTGAACAACAGTTTCGATTGGGTACCTCGAACGGAGGCCGTGACGGTCCTCGGGAAGCCCGTTGCCGTGGATTATTTGGACGAGAGAAAATTCGCAAGTTCGGCTGCTGCCGTGGCTCGAACGGGCCGCCAAATTTTTGACCTCACCTGGAGGCAAAACTATACCCTTGGGCAGGAGCGCGGATGGACCCAATTCTCCGAGACTCGGGTCTCGCAGCGAACAGTTCTCAACGGTACTGCGACGAATAGGATCGTGCGCCACTGGGGAGCGGACCAATGGGCTTCGAGGACAATGCAAGGCTCATTCTTGAATTGGGTTGTAGGCAACGCGATCCTGCCAGAGGTGGATCCCGATCCCTCCCATGAGGGCATTCAAAAGATCGATCGGAGCACCGTGCCGGAATTGGTGGAGCTGCCCACAACAGCCGCTGACTTGCAGGCTGCCTTGGATAACGCAGAGGGGGGCTTGACGCCTCTCGGGTTGCCTGAGGGCAGTTTAGCGTTTGATATTAAACCAACCTTATTCACGACCGTGGGGTTTGCGGAGCCGAAAACTCATTTTGAGCAAGTGTTTGATCGTGCGAAGGGTGTTTTAAACAATGCGGTGGCTTCGTTTGATGACGCGAAGGATGTGACCCGACTGATGCGCTCCGAACAGGACAGCGTGTCGGAACTTCAGGCGAAGGTTGCTCAGCAGGAGCTGGCTTACAAAAACTCGCTCATTGAGCTCTATGGCACCCCTTATTCCGATGATATCGGACCGGGAAAAACATATCTGCAGGGCTACGATGGTCCTGATTTGATCCACTACACCTACACCGATCAAGTGGAGCGGATTGCAGGGAATCAGCTCGAATTGGGCACGAATTACATGCTTTCAGTTGATATCCAGAACCTGCCCTCGACTTGGATGAATGTCGTCAACACCACTTTGTCTGGATTCGTGACGACCCCCTCCGAGGATCAAAAGGTGTCGGTTTATATCGATAGCAAGGCGGCGTTTGCAAAGCCTTCAACTTGGTCTGGCAGGCGCGCCTCACCCGGAGCGATTCAACAAAGCATTTCAGAATACACGGCGGCTCGTAATAGGGTTTTTGCAAGCCTCCAGGATGCTCAGGGTGCCAAGGATCATCTTGTGAAATCGGTGCTCATGTTCAACACCCAGAAGGACATTCTTGGGTTAATAAAGAGGAATGATCATGAGGCAGCAGACAGGGAGCAGGATATTAACTCCAAGAGTGCTACGATGGCGAGCCAGGAGGCATGGCTGCAAGCGTCGACGGATGTCGCGGATACCCTCGTCGGCGCAATTGCTGAAGGGATTCCTCAATCGTTAATCGTTGGTCTTGCTGGTGGAGGAGATGTGCTTTCTGGAGCTCGCGCCGCAGTTTATTTTGGCCTCGTGGCCTCCAAGACCGCACTCCTCCTCGGGGGCGCGGGCGCAGTTCAGGCAGGGAACAACCAAATCGTAGAGTATCAAGAACAGTTACGGGATTTGGTGAAAGCCAATGCGAATCTTCAGCTTGATCTGGAAACTAAAAATGCGGTTTTCATGCTTGAGGAAGAGTTGGATGCCTACCAAGCCAATCTGTGGAGCATTAACGAACGGTTGAGGGAGTTGGACGATGCGGATCGGGCTTACCGATCGTTGGTGGCTCAGGGCGATCGGCTGCAAAATGAACGCGAAGTTTACCGCCAACGTGCGGCCGCGATTGTCCAAGGGTTTAGGACTCGAGATGCGGCCTTCCGAATATTCCGCAACGAAAAACTGGAACGCTACAAAACTCTGTTCGATTTGGCGGCGCGTTACGCCTATTTGACCGCGAATGCTTATGACTATGAGACTGGCTTGCTCAATACCGACAAGGGCAGAGCATTCGTCAACCGAATCGTGAGCTCGCGTGCGCTGGGGATGGTCAAGGACGGCGAACCGCAATACGCGGGCAGTAACACCGGTGACCCTGGACTTTCGAGTGCCTTGGCGGAGATGAAAGCGGATTGGGACGTCCTGAGAGGTCGCTTGGGCTTTAACAATCCGGACACCTACGGCACCACGGTCTCGTTGCGCACTGAAAACTTGCGAATTCTTCCGGGAACTGAAGGCAAAGCCAACTGGCAGGATGTCCTAAGCGGAAGCCAAAGAGCCAACCTGTTGGATGACCCGGATATCCGTCGGCACTGCCTTCAGATTGATCTCGGCAACGGTTTACCCGTGCCTGGAATTGTGCTTTCGTTCAGCACCACGGTTGACGCGGGTAAAAACCTGTTCGGACACCCCCTGGCGGCGGGAGATCAGGGATTCGACGTCAGCTCGTTCGCGACAAAAATCTTCGCGATGGGTGTCGTTTTGGAAGGCTATCTTGGGATGAACGATCCTGAAATCAATGGGACTGCTATCGACGGCACGGGCGGAATTTCTCCTACCGAACCATCGTCCCTCGACCCCCGAGCACTGTCCGGAACGCCCTACGTCTACTTAATCCCCGCAGGCGTGGATTCGATGCGCAGCCCACCACTGGGAGACCAAAGCAAAATCCGTAGCTGGAATGTGAATGATGTGGCCATCCCGTTGCCATTCAACATCGGGGGATCCGATTTCTCGACGAAGAAACTCTACCAATCCGCAGACTCGCTCGCCGAGCCACTCTTCGGAGTGCGCAAACATCAAGCATTCCGACCTGTTTCGAATGCAGCTCACTTCAACCTCAGCGGCGAGGGAAACGCGGGCGCCATTCAAATCAGCCCGTTCTCCAATCGACGATTGATCGGGCGGAGCGTGTGGAACAGTCAATGGAAAATTGTGATCCCGGGTCGGACACTCCTCAATGATCCGAAAGAAGGACTCAAACGGTTCATCGATTCCGTAACGGATGTGAAATTGCACTTTGTCACCTATTCTTACTCTGGGAACTAACCGTTTGTTGCTGATTATCATGAAGATTCTAAGAACTTCGGTGGGGGTTGCTTGCGTGTTGGGGATTTTGTTGCTGCCTAGTTGGGTGTTGGCGTTTCCTCCGGCTCCGCACCATTTGTTTTTTGGGAAGGTGCGGGATGAGTTTGGGTCGCCGATCAATGTGCCTGGAGCGGAGGTTATTTTAGAAAGTGCTTCGGGTAAAAAAATCAAGACACAGATTATTGATGGGCTGGAACCTGGCGTGAGTTATCGCTTAGCGGTGGCGATGGATGCGGGATTGACGACGGATCTTTACAAAGCCACCGCAATGCGACCCACGATGCCGTTCCAACTCAAGGTGGTGATAAGCGGGGTGACCAATCTGCCGATTGAGTTGAAGGGGCAATTTGCAACGATGGGTCAACCGAGCCGACGGACGTTGATGAACCTGACATTGGGCGTGGATAGTGATGGAGACGGGTTGCCGGATGCGTGGGAGCGAATGATCAATCCCGATATCACCAAGGTAACCTCGGGCGACGATTCAGACGGCGACGGGTTATCGAATTCGCAGGAATATTTAGCAGGAACCTATGCGTTTGATGCCGAGGATGGATTTACGTTGAACATCACCGGGATGCGAGAGGGCAGGGCGATGATGAAGTTTTTAGCGATCAGCGGGCGCACCTACACGTTATTATCCTCGGAGGATTTAGAGACCTGGACGCCAGCACAATTCAGAATCCCCAGTGAAGGCACAGCGACAACGCAAGCCACATTAAGGCAAAGTTACCAAGCCAACGACGTCCGCCCCATCGAGCTAGAAGCAAACACCGACCTAGCCAAACCCGCTCCAAAATTCTTCAAATTACTCGTGCAGTAGGGTTTTTTAGGGAGACGCTGAATAAAGCGGTGGTTTCATTTACCGTTTTCTGAGGGGCGTGAAGACGGACTTTTCCGTCGATATAACGGCTGTTATTTCCAGTTCTCGAGTTAACTTCGGTTCAGGTGGGCTGATTTTCTGTCTTTTTTCCGTCTGGTTCGACTCGTTTTTGCCGTTCTCTCGGTTTGCTTACGTCGTGCCTTTGCATCATAATTGGGTGTTACCCGTCAGCTGAGAGGTTTTAGGGGACTACCAAAAACCTCACTTTTTGAAGCGAAGCGTTAGAAACTGAACATGGCGAAAAACGGGGTATCCGACCGTCGCCGAGTTTGAACGAAGTGCGCGCTTCCAAGAGTCGAAGAGGTTCGAAAGGTCTGGTCGGTGCGTTTTGGCGACCTCGCCTGACATTTCGTCCGAGTCTCAGACTGCGAGTGGATGGAATTTCAGGCGCAGGATGGTTTCGTAGTGCTTGAGGTTGTAGCAGAGGTTCATCATTTGGATGGCCGCCTGATTGCGAGCCTCTCCGACGCATCTCTGGAAGATGCGTCCAGACTGGCCACTCATGACCGCAAACGCATGTTCGATTCGCGCTCGAGTTCCGGAGATCTCGTGGTTCTCCGCTTTCTCCGTTTCATTGAGGACGCGTCCGCGCACGCGTTTCTGAACGATCACGTTGTCCACCTGCTTCGCTGTCATTTTCGCCCGCACCGGCTCGCCGCCGTAGGCACTATCGCCGAACACGACCACGTCGCCCGTGTCTGCACCAATCCTTCGACAACTTGACTGTCATGGACGCTGGCGCTCGTCACTCCCGCCGCTTCGATGAGTTTGGTCTGGATGTTCACCTTGATGTGGTCCTTGTATCCGTAAAATGTCTGCGTGTGCTTCTTGGTCCAGCGGGCATCTACGTCCTTGTGCACACGCTTTTTAGCACTCCACTCTGCTGGAGTTTGGTCGCGCTTAATAAGGGTAATCTCCTCACGTGTGTTCCGCTGCCGGTGCACCTCAACAAAGCTCGCGTCCACGATAACTCCCTCCTTAGGTAAGAGACCTTGGCTAGCCAAAAATGAGCTGAAAATATCGAACAGAGCTGAAAACGCCTGAGCCTTTTGCAGCACCTCGCGGAACTCGCGCACCGTGTTCTGGTCACGGGACTGGATCGGCAAGATTCAGACCTAGGAAACGCTGGAAGGAAAGACGATCCAGAATCTGGTATTGTGTCGCCTGGTCCGAAAGTTGGTAGAGACGTTGAAGGACTAAAATCTTGCAAAGAAACAGGCGCGGATAAGCTGGGCGTCCGCCGTGACCTTTGGGTGCAACCACGGGAAAACCCGATCCAACACAGGTTAGAAAATCCGCCAATCGATCACCGCGTTGAGCCGTTCCAGCGGATCGCTTTGATAGGAAATCTGGCCTGGGCGGTCGGTCAGGGAGAAGAAGGAAAGCTCGGCGGGACGGATGAATTCAGACATTGATTCTTAGACGAAAACCCAGCCGTTTTTACTCAATCTTAACTACTGTTTCTTTCTTGAAAAACTGAGTTTCTGGATGTCCCCTTAAAACAGGAGATCGGGAGGGGTGCCAAAATATTTGCCAAACTATTTGCCAAAAAAGCGTCTTTTCGTGGCAAAAACCTGCCCTTGCTTGCATTTTGCTGCAATTGAGACTCTTTGGATGTTTGCTCGTTTTTCTCGTGAAACCCTTGATTCTATTGAGTCTAAAGGTGTTTTAAGGTGGTGCCAGAGGCAGGAATTGAACCTGCGACCAAAGGCTTATGAGTCCTCTGCTCTACCCCTGAGCTACTCTGGCACAAATGGAACGACCATCGGGTTTTGCCGATGATCGAATCAGCTAGGAAATATGCCGAGTCGAATGGATGGCGTCAATAGTCCACTCAAAAAAACTGGCTTGGATCTGATTGGAACCCGACCTTCACGCCCTCCTTGAGTGTGTGATAATGCACCACCATCCGAAGGCAGTTTCAATCAGCGTTTATTCATCAATCGATAGAAGGAACTCCCCGTGTTGGAGTTCGATGGAATTTTCCATGTGGAATGACCGGAGATGTCATTGAGGAGGACGGTACCCTCCTGCCATGTTCGCAAATCTTGGGAAACTTGGACTGTGATCTGACCGAGTGGTTGACCACTCACCTTTAGAGTGTAGGCACCCGCAGGAGTAATTTCTACTTCCAACAGGGGAAGTCCAGGGGGGAGTTGGATTGCATCGACAAATGCACCGTCCAATCCTATGCCAATGGCATTATCCTTACGATAACTCCATTGGAAGGTGGTTGTCCCTTTTGGAACGTCAAATGTAAAGGTTTGGAAGGTGCCTCCCATGCTTAGACCGGACCACGTTTGTACGAGTTGACCGTTGATGCTGAACTCAAGTTTATCAAAATATTCTTCTGAGTTGACCAGATAGTCAAAGGAGCCCACCCCTGAATCCGTGTAAGATGTAAAGGTCATCGAACTATTTGCGCCATCCGCGATAGGTTTGGAACGGGCGGCGTATTGCCCCACACTGGAATAATTGGTTTGGATCAACCAATCGTTGTTCGTCCAAAGTTCGTTAAACGAGGCGGTTTCAAAATTCTCGGTGTAAACTCGAGGTTCAAATTCTGCAACCAAATCCTTAGGCGATTGGATGATGAAGGAATAGGGATTTTGTTTGGAAACTAAGTTTCCCGATTTATCAACAAACCGTTTGAATTGAGAAAATTGCGAGGGGGTCGCTACAATGCTCACAGCCGCGTTATGAGGATAATACGCAAACTTTGGCGTCACCGTTCCGCTTGCATTGTTATTTGTGGAAGCGGTAGTACGGACAGCGTAAACATCGGTGCTGGAAAAGTTGTAGTTGAGTTGAATATATCCGGTGTCACCCGCAAAACCATCGACGGCAATGAAATAAGTGAATCCCTTTTTGACGGTTGTGATAATCTCACCGAAATCATCGCCAGGAATATCGTCGCTGCTCGCCAAGCTCAAAAGTTTGTCCACGAAGCGTCCTTCGTAAACACCAATCAAGGAATCGATTTCGGAACCTTCCGTGCTCACATAGAAAATACCATTGTCAGGTGCAATCCATTTCCACCACAGCGAATGCCCGCCTTCATTCCCACCGTGATTCGGCTCCTTATACTCCTTGGTGGCAGTGGTGTTCGTGGCGGTGACGGTTCCCATGGAATCAGGAAGTGTTATAGCGAATGCAAAAAGATCGTTGGTCACCACAGGCGTGAGATAGGTCAATGTGAATTGGTAGGGAATGGAAATATTTTCAGCATAGTCGTGTGCACTCACTTCGATATGGTTGAGTCCTTCTTGGAGGAGGATATTGCTGAACCAATTATTTGTCCCGACGGCTGTCACCGGGATTTCATCGTTCACCTTGACCATTATTTGAAGGATCCCAGTTGGATTTGGCTGCGGATCAAAGGCGGTTCCATTGATCTCCACCTTACCGTCCGTGGAACGGATGCGGGAACCGGAAAGTGGGGAACTAAGCGTGATCAAAGGAGGGGTGTTGTCCGGTTGCCCATTGAGTTCGACGCGCATGTGGATCGCTCCGGATTCAGAAGGACGGGCACCTGCCACTGCGATCCAATAAGTCGTTGCTGCTGTGGCATTAAAATTAACATAACCACTGCGTTTGTTTCCGACATCATTCGCCGCCGCCACCTGTTTGAGTGTGGATAAGGCAGTTCCTGTGTAAACTGCGATCACGGTGTCGAACATGCTCCCCGCAGTATCCACAAGCACGGGAGTGTTGGCAGTCGGTGACCAACTGTACCAAAGAGACCCAGAGGTATTCGTGACTCCTGCATGATTGGGTTCCAGCTTTTCACGCGTCGCAAATCGGTTGTCTGTATCGATAATCCCTCCGGTGGACGCGATCTTCTGTGCGTTGACGAAGTGGTCGTTCGCTGGTGGGCGCACTAATTGGTAGGTGATATTCGTTGCGAAGGGCTGTTTGTCCGGGGCGATGATTGATAATGATAAATCGTAGCTACCGGGGCTCAGAACGGTCGATATCTGGCTCGCGTAAATCGCATCGTTGGCTTGAAGATCCGGAGCTTTTCCATCGTTACGAAAAACCACATTCGTCGCGAATGCGGCAAATTTACCTGTCACCGTTGCGTTATTGATTCCAAAAGAGTCCGAAACCGTCACGAACACAGAAACGTTCGTTCCAACGCGCAAAAGACTTCCATGGGTTGGGATGACAGATATTTCAAGAATTCCGTCCGGCTTGCCTTTGGGTAATGATTTTAAGACGTTTAGCCGAGCCCCAGTGGTGGTTTTGCCAAACAAACTAGGAATAGGGGTCGCTCCATCCATGAGCAGTTGTTTGATGGATCCATAATCGTTCGCCGTTTGCGCTCCCCAGATAATGGCGGCTGCTCCAGATACGTGAGGGGCCGCCATGCTCGTTCCGTCAATGGTGTTGTAAGAGATGTCAGAACCGATCCAAGTCGAATAAATGGCAACCCCCGGGGCTCCGATGTCAACGGTCGTCGCTCCGTAGTTCGAAAAATCCGCCAATAAATCATTCCGATCCAATGCGGCGACTGACAAAATATTCCCTAAGGGATACGAGGCTGGATACGCGGGGGAGGCGTCGTTGTCATTCGAGCTGTTTCCTGCGGCAGCGATAAAGAGATGTCCCAAATCTCCCGCTGCTTGAATGGTGTCGAGCAATGCTTTGGAATATCCGCCACCGCCCCAACTGTTGTTGGATATTTGAGCTCCTTTGAGAACCGCGAAATCAATGCACTGAATCGCATCAGCCGTCGATCCACCGCCGGGAGTGAGAAATTTGCAGGCCATCAAGCGCACATTCCACGCGACGCCGACATGTCCATTTCCATTATTTGCCGCAGCCCCAATAGTGCCCGCAACGTGTGTGCCGTGACCCATATCATCCCGCGGATCGCCAGAGTTGGTGGCGGCATTGATTCCATAGATATTGTCCACATAACCGTCGCTGTCGTCGTCTAATCCGTTCCCAGGGATTTCTTGGCTATTAACCCACATCTGCGTTGCCAGATCTCTATGCGTATAGTTCACCCCAGTATCAATCACCGCGACGATGATGTTTGTTGAACCTGTAAAATTATTAGCCCATGCAGGGATGACATTGATATCCGCACCGATTTTGCCACCATTCTGACCATAATTATTCAGACCCCATAAAGTTCCATCGACATAGGCGGCGTCGGTAGGAGGATTGACGGCCAAAGATTGGATAAAATCGGGCTCCACGTATTCGAATTTGCCCGTGGCTTTCAACGCTTCGATTCTGGCACTCAAATTCCGCCCCGCTTCTTCGGGTGTTAACCCCGCTTTGGCCTGAAGCGCAGCATTGGCAGAGATCAGGAGCAACCCAGGAACCAATTTGAATTCGCGGCGTATTGTATATCCACCACCCAGTTGACGTGCTTGAGCATCCGCCAATCGTTCTTGTTTAAGCTTCGCAATAAATTGCGATGGGTGAGCCTTGTTGCCGTTGATAACGACGAATGAATTTGTGTCAGCTGCGATACAGCAAGAGGCAAACAAACAACCAGATAATAGCAACGCGGGCAATTTCATGCGTGAGCTCAAAATATTTCTATATCCAAGGCAACTTCTAAGGATCACTCCCCCGACAGTTTCGACACAATTGTGCCTAAAACCTCATGGGAGGACGATGTTCTGGGACAGTGTTAGGAAAGTTATGTACCGGTCAAGTTAATTCATGCAAATCACCTTGCAATGGTTCCTATTTGCAACTCTTTAGCAATCGACTGCATTGAACAAGTCCTGTGGTTTGTCAGCTTAATCTATGCCGAGATTATGGCGGTGCCTGATTTTGCGTAAAGTTTATTATTGGATGAGGTTTCTGCCTCAGACTATGGACTTGCTGGATTTTCCTCATGCCTCGCACCTAGAAAACGCACATCCAGCGGATTAAACCACTTGACCGATAGGGTTTTGGCGTGGTTAATGAGGGAGTCAGTTTATGATTACGTTCCATGTTTGCGCAAATTAGAGGTCTCTTTTCCAACGATATCGGAATCGATCTTGGAACCGCTAACTCGCTCGTTTACGTGCGGGATCGGGGGATAGTTTTGCGTGAACCTTCTGTGGTTGCCATTCAGGCCGGTACAACCAATGTTCTTGCTGTGGGAGAAGAGGCCAAACGCATGTTGGGTCGCACTCCGGGGAATATTGTTGCCATTCGTCCCATGAAGGACGGGGTTATCGCGGATTTCGAAATTACGGAGGCCATGCTCCGACATTTCATCCAGAAGGTTCATCATCGCAAGTTAATCGCCCCCCGAGTAGTGGTTGCAGTGCCATCTGGCATCACAGAGGTTGAAAAACGGGCAGTCAAAGATTCGGCGATGCACGCCGGAGCCCGGGAAGTCTACCTGATCGAACAACCCATGGCTTCGGCCATCGGGGTGGGTCTGCCGGTACACGAACCTGCGGGGAATATGATTGTCGATATCGGAGGGGGAACCTGCGAAATTGCGATTATCTCTCTGGCCGGCATCGTGTTCAGTCGCAGCCTACGAGTAGGCGGGGATGAGTTCGATGAAACGATTGTGGCCTACATGAAGCGTGCCTATAACCTGATGATTGGCGAACGCACAGCGGAAGAAATAAAAATCCGAATTGGTTCAGCCTATCCTTTAGATGAAGAATTGACGATGGATGTCAAAGGTCGGGACTTGAGTGCGGGTCTTCCTAAAACGTTATCCGTGCGCTCGGAGGAGATCAGGGAGGCGTTGAAAGAACCGCTCACCAGTATTTTGGAATCGGTTAGAATAACGCTAGAGCGTTGTCCTCCAGAGCTTTCCGCAGACTTGGTGGATCGTGGGATCGTGATGGCCGGAGGCGGTGCCTTGTTAAGAGGGATCGACCGTTTAGTAGCCGATGAAACTGGTCTCCCCGTTCATATCGCTGATGATCCATTAACTGCTGTTGCCGAAGGTACCGGTCGAGTTTTGCAGGAATTGCAATTTCTCCGAACCGTAGCAACTTCCAGTCGCACCTGAAGGTAGAGTTGAAGCGTTCGCCCGGGAAACAATAACATACCGGTTGAGCATGCTTAAAAAGCCATATTACCTGGCTTTTGGGTCGGTTATGATGATCTCGCTTGTTCTTTTGAACTTGCCGGGCAAGGCAGCCTCGCAACTCAAACTGGCACTCAGCACA
Organism: Akkermansia muciniphila; assembly: GCA_945867235.1. GTDB lineage: Bacteria > Verrucomicrobiota > Verrucomicrobiia > Limisphaerales > SXQI01 > SXQI01. The sequence continues at coordinate 2,899 of CAMBHS010000023.1, read as the reverse complement.
TTTTTTAATCCCATTTTCGGGTTAGTGGCAACCTCCCAGACTGCCATGGACGAAGCGGCCAACGGGTTCATGCCCCGCACCGTGCTTCTGGCTGAATTGACTCAGTTGCAATTGGAGAACAGGCAGCTAAAGCTGGAAGCCCAGAACGGGGCAGAAGTCATGCATGAGAACCTACGATTACGTAACGCTTTAGGTTGGGTTCCGCGCAAAGGTTGGAATTTCAAGCTCGCTCGTGTGATCGCACGAGAACCATCAAATTGGTGGAAGGCATTGCAAATCAATTTAGGCAGCCAAGATAAGGTGACCACCAATACGGTCATTTTAACCGCCGGAGGATTAGTGGGCCGTGTGGACCAAGTTGGCTTTAATTCCTCCCGTGTTCTCTTGTTAGGCGATCCGAGTTGCCGAGTTTCAGCGTTGGTCGAGGAAACGCGTGATCATGGAATGGTCATTCCCAGCAGTGATAATATTCCAGATCAGTCATTGGTAGAAATGACTTATCTGTCACGCCATAGCGCGGTTAAACCCGGCCAAAAAGTGATTACGAGCGGACTAGGTGGGTTGTTTCCCAAAGGAATTCCGATTGGCAATGTGGTAGATGTTCACACCGCTGATCATGGGCTTTTTAACGGTGCCCGAATTAAACTATCGGCCAACTTAAGGGACTTAGAGGAAGTCTGGGTGTTATTACCATGAACTGGTGGACGACATTTTGCCTGGCAGTTACGACCTATTTGATCGTGTTTTTTGAAGCGTCCTTTCAAGGAATCCGAAATTTGACTGGAGCACAGATCGACCTGCTTCCGAGTTTAATGGTTTATGTCGCCCTCGCAAGAGGATCCAAAGCAGTCGTTCTTTTTTCACTGTTCGGCGGGCTTTTGTTCGATTCTGTTTCTGTTAATCCGTTGGGAATCAGCGTGATTTCCCTTTTATTGATTGGGTTTGGGATTTGCCAATCACGGGAGTTGATTTTGAAGGATCAACAATTCGCTCAAATAACACTTGGTATTGGAGCGAGTGGGCTGGCTCCTTTGTTTACGCTGCTACTTTTATTGCTGCTAGGTCATCAACCCTTGGTGGGGTGGTTCAGCTTGTGGCAATGGATCATCGGGATGGTGGTGGGTGGCATTCTCACGCCCGTTTGGTTCATAATTTTAGGACGATTGCACAAGGCGTTGACCCATCCTTCGGATTCAGATAGCTCCGCTTTCCGACCTGACCGTGAAATCAAGAGAGGAAAGCATTAATTATGTTGGTATTTGACCAATTACGCCGCGCAGACCTGCAATTACGCTGGCTGGCCTCTTTGGTTTTTATCGGGCTAGGAATACTTTTGGTTGGAGTCTGGTATGTCCAAATCGTGTCGAACAAGCGATACCAACACAGCCTTAAGGTGCAAGCTTTCAGAACGGTTCGTGTGCCAGCACCCCGAGGAAATATTATCGATCGGCGAGGGACGTTACTTGCCGAAAATCAACCCAAGTTCCAGATCAACCTTTATCTCGAAGACCTGCGGGAGCAGTTCAAGTTTGAATACACTAATTCGGTTCGGAAAGAATTCGCGCTTACAAATTCTGCTCGTGCCACAAAGGCTCAACTCACCAGCATGCAGGCTCAGGCACGGTATCAAGTGGTGAGCAACTTGGTGTGGCAAGTCAGCAGCAGAGTGATCGGACAGCCCCTTTACTTAAATGCGCGAGTGTTCGGGAGGCATTACACGGAAACGCTAGCATTGCCATTGCCGATCCTCAACGATTTGACAGCCGATCAGGTGGCGGTATTCGTGGAACGCTGCGGCGATTTACCGGGGATGGAGTTAGAAGTGCAGGCGAAGCGTATTTACCCATTTGGTAATACCGCTGCGCATTTATTGGGATTTTTACAACGCACCGATGAGATACCCGACGAGGAAGAAATGGTTTACCGATATCGACTTCCGGACTATGTGGGAAAATCTGGGTTGGAGAGTTTTTTTGATCAGGAGTTGCGCGGTCAGGCGGGAATGAAATCAATTCTGGTAAATAACATTGGTTATCGAATGAAGGAGGAGCAATGGGCTCCAATCGCACCAGGACAAAACCTGCACCTGACCATCGACGTCCGTGTGCAGAAAGCCGCGGAAAGAGCGTTGCAAATGTCCGGACCAGAAACACGTGGGGCAGCCGTCGTGGTTGACATACAAAATGGGGATGTGCTGGCGATGGCATCCGTTCCGAGTTTCGATCCTAATTTATTCCTTGGAGCCATTTCCGAGGAGGAGAACTCTAGATTAACCAACCCAAAGCTCACCCCTTACATCAATCGCGCGGTATATGCCGCTTATGCTCCGGGTTCTATTTTCAAAATTGTGGTCAGTTTGGCTGCGTTGGAATCGGGGATGCTTGATCCGAACCAAACTTTTTATAATCAAGGCTACTACAAGGTGGGACGACGGACGATCAAGGACACGGCTCCCGAAGGAGCTTTCGATTTTAAGGAAGCATTCAAATATTCATGTAATTCCTACTTTATCGACCATGGTTTGAAAGTAGGGGCGAGGGGATTGATCGATATGGGTAACGTTTTTGAATTTGGGCAGAAAACGGGGGTGGTTTCTTCGCGACAGGAGCGTGCCGGATATTTTCCGAAGCCTGGGAATCCGGAAAAAAAAGATGGCACGGGATGGATGGAAGGGGATACGGCTAATCTGTCCATCGGACAGGGGGAAATTGTCATCACCCCGATGCAGGCGGCCATGATGACCGCTGCGATCGCCAATGGAGGCACGGTCTATAAGCCTCGAATGGTGCGAGCGGTAACCACACCCCCAACGGTCATGTCGGATTCTGAGGAATCATTTCCAAGAGGGGTTGTTCGAGGGTTGATCCCTGTGAAGGCTCACCATATTCAGAAGATCCGT
>CAMBHS010000022.1 GCA_945867235.1 Akkermansia muciniphila | reverse complement strand
CTAGGAAAGCCCGAACCCCAGAAAAGGAAATTTGCTTCACAGGATTCGCAGGGAAGGAGCATCAACACTTGATTGATTTGGCAAAAGAAAAAGGTTTCCGGATCGTCGAATCGGTCACCATGAACTTGACCGTTTTATGCACTGGGCTGACACCGGGGCCAAAGAAGCTCGAAAAAGCAAAACAGCAAAACGCAAAGATTATAACCGCTGAAGAATTGCCTAATTATTGCAAAAACCTCTCGAACACCCCGACCTCACCACCCCCTTGTCATGATTGATTTATTCACCGAATTTAAATGGGCGGTCCCTAAAGCTTTTGCTCCTGCTCTAAGAGATTGCCGTTTTGAACAAGGGGATCGTCTTTACGACACCGCCGAAGCATACGAGGGATATTGGAAGGATGCACAGTCCCATCTCAAATACAGCATCGAAATTCTTTCACCTCCGAGGGGTCAAGTGGTCCAAACAATCAAGAAGTATTCAGCCTCAGAATTTGCATCTAATTGGTTGTCCGAGGTCGAATTGGTTGTGACCCACCACAAGGAAAAAGGATTCGTAGAAACCACAACGACCCAAGGCCGACTTTACTCATTGCTTTGGATCGGTGATTTATCGGTGCTCCTGGAAATTGCCGAACCGTCGATGCCCGCCAAGAGTTTGGTAATCCCAGAAACCACTGAGGAGGAAATATTTCATTTTAAATCTAAAACCGCCGGTCGAGCTTGCAGCATGTTCCTGTCTCCGTTTGACGAGACAAACGATATTTTTGTCGGCAAATCGAACCAGATTCGTAACGCGTTAAAAGACACCTGTGGTTTTGAATTTTACAAAGAACGCCCTCACGTTGTTTACGGAAAAGATGTTGGTGAATTCGTCCCCACTCTTTATGTAGGCTGCTACGTGATTGATTCCACTGACAAAAACCGAATTGAAGCTGCATTTAAGAAAGCCCTTTACGTTCCGGTAAAAAATAAGATCACCGACCGGGAAAATTGGAATCTGACGAAACATGGGCAACTTGTTCAAGTTGGAATTTGATCGGAATTTGATCGGTGGAGTTGGATTCTGACTTAACTCCGTGTGAAAACGACGAATTTTGAGACCCTTTTGACCGGCTGCCCTAATGCTGCAGACGCCTCTGAAAGTGAGGGATGTTTCGACAATTGGGGAGGATCGATAACCGCCAACATTTCATACGATCCCAAATTTGCCGAAATAAATTGAGTGCCCTTGATCCTTAACAAATCCAGTGACTAGAATTGGAGAATTCTTTTGTAAACCGTCGGTCGTCGGTTCAATCCCGACAACTGGCTCCATTTCTCCAAGCCATCGGCGACCCCAACGCGGCGTATTGAATCCCCCCATGCTCGGGCATCGGCTAGAGTGGTGCTCTACTCCTTTGGCGGGTTATTTTCCTTTTAGGGCGGGGGAGCCTCCGTAGTACCATTTTGAGGCTTTGGTATTTTCTACGTGGGTATCGGCAAATGCGACCATGCTTTTGCCTGCGTGCCTGAGGTGGGGCCCGCCCCAGTTGGGATCATCGCTGATGACGCAGTCTTGGCAGGGGGCACTGTTCACGGGATCGTGTAAAACCCAGGCACCGGGTTTTTCGGCGGATTTTGGGGTGACGCAGCGTTCAGGATCTACGGTGCTGACGGGGCGACTGGCTCCATCGGTCATATACACGACTGCAGCGGGGTTGCGGAGTGAGGAATCCTTGATCTGGGGCCACTGTTTGGAATCCCAGACGGTGGGCCAATCGCATCCGCCCAGTCCAAAGTTCATGGCATAGTTGGACACCGCTTTTTCTCCTTGATTGCTGGGATACAGGGCGATGAGTTCCTTGTATTTTTTAGTGCGCGAGGGGCACAAGATCAGGTTCGTGGTTTGGGTATAGGGTTGTAGAATATTGAACCAAGCGCGGCGGAAATTATTATTGTCTCGGACTGAAAAAGTGGGGGCAAATCGACCGTCAAAATCAGCCGCATACACCTGTTGCGCAATTCCCATCTGACGCAGTGCGCTCAGGCAGGAGGTCGATCGAGCCTTCTCCTTTGCCTTAGCTAGGGCGGGTAGTAGGAGGCCTGCCAGAATGGCAATGATGGCGATGACGACAAGAAGTTCGATGAGCGTGAAGGCACGCTTCGAGGTCTTGGGCAATCCAAGGGTTGAGTGCATAGAATCTGGCGAGGTTAATTGAAGTGCTTAAGATTCTGAAGTTGTTTTTCGGGTGACAGAAGTGGTTGCATAGCGCAATTTATTCTCTGAGCACCATCATGAACACCTTAAGAATACCTACGGAGAGTGGCAGGCAAGGATTGGTTCGTCGCACGGTTGGATTTACGCTGATTGAACTGCTGGTCGTGATCGCCATTATTGCGATCCTCGCAGGGATGCTTTTACCCGCACTTGCAAAGGCAAAAAGCAAAGCCAAGCAAACCCAGTGCATGAACAATCTTCGCCAACTGGGGCTCGCAACAGTCATGTATGTGCAGGAAAACCGAGCCTATCCAGGGTCTCTTTCTGTAACAGCCAATCGTTACGTGTGGCCGGATCGGTTGCTAAGTCAGATGGGCACCAATCGTAGTCTTTTTCGTTGTGCCTCCTCCAAGCCTCAAACATGGTGGGATACCAACTCGAATAAATCGATCGGGAGTAATTGGGCGATCACCCCTCAAACACGCTTTTCATTGGGCTACAACGACTGGGGCGTGAATATTGGGAACGTCACCCAACTCGGATTGGGAGGGGATGTGGACGGAGGGATGTTCAAGGGGATCGTCTCCGAAACCCACGTCAAAAATCCGACCATGACCATCATGCTGGCGGATAGTCGTGCCGACATCAAACAACAGAGCTACAACGCGAGCATCGACCCCACACAGGAGGATCAATGGCCTTCCAGCAGGCACAACCGCAGAACCAATTTGATGTTTGGCGACGGCCACGCCGAAGCCACTTTCCGGAGGGACCTTGTCAATGTCACTCCAAGAACGAGCGTCTGGAATGCACGATGGAACATTGACAACCAATGGCACACACCCGGGGCAACCCCGTCGATGACGAGCGCAAACTTGCTCGATCCGTGACCCGCAAAAACTCCCGAGTTTCGATCAGTGGTGAAGCACCGGCAGACGATTATTTTTTAGAGAGGGCTTCCAGATAATCCAGCAATGATGCGAATTCTTTCAAGGTCAGCGGCGCGACGAGCCCATCGGGCATGAGTGACTTTTCAAGTTTATCCCGTTTGGCAATTTCCTTGACCGCAATAATCACCTCTTGAGCAAGGACGTTTCTCACGGTCACCTTATCCGAAGCCTCAAGCGTCACGAAGCCTTCGATTTCCGTGCCGTCCTTCAACTCGAATCGATGCGAGGCGAATCCTAGGGAAATTGTTTTATTGGGCAATAGGATCGACTCCGCCAGTTCGGCTCGTTTGTAAAGCGTGGCAATCGTGCCTAAATAAGGACCGCGCAATGCCTCCTTGGGATCAACCGTGTGGCAGTTCACGCAACCTTGCCGAGTGAAAACTTCTTCTCCCAATTTCCGGTCGCCCTTCAACGGCAGCACAGCACTCAGGACATCTGCTATTTTCAACGTCTCAATGATTGGTTCTTTGTCGGCGATGATTTTCTTCGCGACATTGATATCCAGTCGAATGGCTCGTGCCGCCTCAACCACAGCAGCAGCGACGATCGGATCATTATCCGCCGCTGCGGAGAGCACCCTGTCTTTCGCATTACGATTTTCAGAGACCGCAATGGCACGCAGGATTTGCGCCCTGCGTCGGGGTTGATTCCAACCCGCATCGATGGCATTTTGCGCGGCAACTTTGACTTCAGATGAAATTGTTTTCCGGTGGACCATATCAACCAGAACCGCGTCAGCCCATGATCCGGAGGCGTCGAGTTGAGCCGCTGTTTTATCCAGCATTGCATGGTAAGGTTCTAACTTGGGCGAGCGGATCCAAAGATTCAATGCGGCACGAATTTCCTTGGCATTCGGATAAGCCGCTTGGATGGCGGGAATGCTGTTCAGCAATCCAGTCACTCCAGCAGATGTGCTGAGTTTTCCCAATGCTGTCACGGCATCTGCGAGAGCGATGACAGGCAATTTGACATTGGTGATTGCTTTCAAGAGTAAGGGCTCGGCCTCGACAGGCGTGGATGAAGCCCGCGCCAACTGACTCAGCAACGGGAGGACGAGTCGATCTTCGGTCGCGGCTCGTTTCAATAAAATCGTCAGGCTGTTCTCGGAATGAACCTTGTGGCGTGCCAGTTCGGAAGCGACAAATACAGTTTCCTCCCCTTGAGCGTCGTTCAACGCGCTTTGCAACACCGTGGCAATTTTTCCGGATTGATCCCATGCGACAGGCTGGTAATACGGTCCGGTTGTATCGGGACGTGTTCCCCAACTATCTCCCTTCCAAACACCGTCAGTGAAATGCAATCGAGCCAGAGCGGTGATCAATCCACGGCGACGTGAGGCATCGGATTCCTTTTGCAATCGAGTCGCCAACGCATCGACAACGGAGGCCTGATGCATTCCTTGCAAAGCACGCAAAGCGTTCGTGCGGCGCGGTTCATCCGCTCCTGCTTGATCGACAACCGAGAGGCAAACCTCTGCCGCTTTCAATTGTTTGAGAGCCTGAACCGCTGTGTGAACCACCACGGGATCCGGATCGGCAAGGAGCGGAACCAGTGCTCCCGCATTCGGGGTTTGCTGGAGCCTCGCCACGGAATTGACCGCTTCGCGACGCACACGCGGATTGGTGTCGGTCAACATATTGAGGATTGGCGCTACAGGACCAGTCTCCAACTCAGACAGGTTGTCCGTGATCGCTCGCAAGGGATACTCGCGCACCGAAGGGGACTTGAGTAGCTCAACAAGAATCGGTGCCGCTTGGGCATGAAACGCCAGCTTCAACGCAAACACCGCCGCGACACGGGCGGCCATCGGTTGAGTTTCATGACCGGCCAAAGCGATGAGGAACAGCTTGGTTTCGTGATCAATTCCACGACGGATAAGCTCACGCTGCGCTTCCAATCGACGACGGTGACTGGGAGTGCTCAACAGTTTGACCAATTCGGAATTGCTAAGTTTTCCAAAGTTTGGCAACGGTTCCGGTTTGTAACCTTTGGGTGAAACCCTCGCCAGAAAACCAACATCCTCCCCCACATACGTGAAACTGGCACCCCGCCAACTCGCGACATAGAGATGGCTGTTGGCGTCCACGTCTAGGTCGGACACGCGTGGAGCTCGAACAAATTCTGATTGATCTATTTTGAAAGTCGCTCCGTTTGGCGAGAGTTGGTGACGATACACCCATTCCCTTCCCCAATCCGCTGTATAAACGGCATCATTATAGGCCACAGGAAATCCAGGCTCACTCAAGAAAAGAGCCCCACACCCGGAGCCTCCTCCAAAATCCGCAAGCGGCTCAATAAACTCACCTCTGAAGTTTTTATAGAAGGAAGGATATCCGTGCTCGCTCAATCCCCCGAAATGATGGAACCGCACATCCCATCCGTCGCCATCATTGGTGTTATCCCGGGCAAACGCATCAAGGAGAGGACTGACAGCCACCTCCAAAATGTTCCGCGTCCCGTGCGACATCAATTCCAATCCCGTCCCATCCGGACGCACCCTGACGACGCCCCCGCCGCGGCACTGCAACTTGCGTCCATCGGTTCCTTCCGCCTCCATAAAACCGAAATCGCCAATCGCACAATAAATCCATCCGTCGATCCCCAGCTCGATCCCGTTGGAGGTGTGATCCGCTGGTCGATCCTTGAATCCAAAGGCGATATTCTTAACGAGCACTTTTTCTTCGTCGGCAATTCCGTCGCCATTATGATCGATGTAGGCACTCAGATGCGGAGGATGGAGCAGGTAAAGTCGATCGTGATCCCATACGAGGCCGCGTGGAGAATCGACATTCGACACAAATGCTTTCACCTCGTCCGCTCGACCATCCCCATCAATATCCCGTGCGCGCAACACCCTTCCACGATAGGCCGCACGATCAAGCGAACCATTTTTGTCCGAGGAGATATAAACCGTGCCGTCCGGAGCTGCAGCGACAAAAACCGGATAGTTGACCGCCGGAGGTTTCGCAAAAATAGTGACCTCAAAACCATCAGGCACTTTCACCTCGGATGCCAAAACTTGCTCCTGTTCGCGCTCCCGTTTTTGCGAATCCACAGAAACCATTTTATCGCCAAAAATATTCACTTCATGGATGCTCCCCCATTGCCCCGCTGGGGCACCCAAGAAGGTGATCCGAATTTTTTTCAAACCCGTGACAGCAACCAAATTTGTAGTGGTGCCTTTCACATTATTTTTACTTCCATCCACCAACGTCTGCAATCCGCCCCCATTGTCCCCTTCGATTTTATATTGATAAACAGCCTGTGTGGATTCCCATTGGATGATGATGCCACGAACGGGCTCCTTGGGATCGAGGCTCACCTCCAGCCATTCGTTGAACGCCGAGCCATCCGCACACCAACGCGTTCCCGAACTGCCATCGAAAGCATCTTGTGCCGGATGACCCACTTGAATGCTCGAAGCCTTGGCAGGTCTCCCTTTGGCCAAGTTTAGCGGAACCATTTGAACCAGTTCGCCGGCAGACTTCAAATAGTCATCACTCAAACCGCCCGCCGCCCACAACGTGCCCCGGGTGATCAAATCCAGGTAAGCCGGTGAGCTCACGGTTTCGTTATGATGTCCCAGCGTGGTTCCGAAAACACGCGTTCCATTGTTGTAATCATTGACCCATACACAGATTTCCTCTACCCCGGTCTCTTGGTTTTTTGATGAAGCTAGGGCGTGTGCGGTGGACCAGAATTTTTCGATGTGGTAAAGTTCGCCCGCAGGATTCCACCAACCCGCACCGAACATTTTCATGATCGGATGTGCCGCATCCCGATTCAAAACTTCGTGAGCATAATGGGCCCCGTGATAGGGGGATGTGACCCCCAAGAATTTGAACCATTCATCCGTCCCATTCCGATAACTATGCATCGCACAATGGATGACCACCGCCGGAACTCCTGCTTGATGCGGCTTGAGAATTCGTCTGGCCCACTCAGGGTCTTTCACATCCGAAAAACATTCATCATGCAGAATGACGTCGTAACCCTTCGCCCAATCGGGATTATCATAGACGGCGATTTTGGTGTCCGTTGTCGTCCCCCCTAGTTGAACAACATCCACCTCAATCCTAGCTCTGGCCTTGAGCCCCTCCGCTATCAGGTTTTTCTGTGCCTCATAATCGTGGCAACATCCCCCCGTAATCAGAAGGGCACGGAGATTTTTTGGCGCGGCCCATGAAGTGAAACTCACACTCATTCCCGTGAACAACAGAAAGGTGACGAGGGTTAAATTTCGCATAATTTTATATGAAGAATGCAGTGTAAAATCGGGGAATGGTGAGGAGTCCAGACGGGTTCCATCATGGGCTCACCAAGATCGACAGATCGTCAAAACGGATCGGGGTGGTGCTATACGGGGTACCGGTGATAGACGCTCGACCCGGGGTGGGAGTATCGAGTTCTTCCCAGATGATCGTGGTCGGAGAATCCGCTGGGGAACCTTCATTCCAAACTTTCCCCACGACTTTCCAACCTGTAGTCCCTTTGGCGTGGAGGGTCAGATTCAACCGAGTCCACTTTCCAGCATTCCACTCGTACGACACCGAAGCTTTCACGGTGTCTCCCTTGTAAAGTTCGACCAACTTCTTTGCCGGACTGACTTGAAGTTTGTAACCGCCAGTTCCGTTCAGTCCTACGGAAAATGTCGGGAACCGACGCTTCTGTCCTGTTCCAAAAATCCGTGCCGCCACGGAGACACCGTCAACCAGCGTCGGACCAAACAGCAGTCCAAATGAATCCAATGGCGCTCCAGGAAGTTCAAGAAACTTGTTGCCCGCCTCTTCCTTCACCGCGAACGCTCCATCGAGAACGAGAAAATCAGGCGGCACGGTGTTTAATTCCGTGGCTTCAAATGTATTCTGGTAGGGAAGTTTGGCGGCTTGCGCGAGGACGCACGGAATGTAACCCAGACCGGAGAACGCCCACGCGACCACGAATAATTTCCAAATCTTTTTCATGCGTATAAAAGTCGTGGATTCGACGCCAACGTCAAGTACGGGCTTCAATCTTTGAGGAAAGTCGCCGAGAAAGGAGTTGGAAATTTAATCCAACCTATTCGCTGCGCAATGCATCGATCAGTCGACCCCGCAGAGCATAGAGGGCGGCAGCGTATGTGGCGAACGCACCAAACACACCTACCCCAGACAAAGTCATCGCAAGGGAACCTAGGGGTAGCTGCGCTCCAGGAACGAGAGCTGCGGGCAAAACCGCGATTGCCGCAGCGAAAATGCCGAGAGCTAATCCCAACCCGAGCAGCAACACATGCTCTCCCATAACCAGACCCAGCACACGGGTTCGCCCCACTCCGACCGCTTGCAGCAGTCCGAGTTCATTTCGGCGTTCCAGCACATTTCTCAATACAACAATGCCGAGTCCGAAACTACCTAGCAATAGACCGAGACCACCCAGAATCTGAAAGGTGTTGAGATAAGTATTCTGCACCGCGTTGAGGGCATTGAGTCGATCCACCGTCGGGGTGAGTTCCAACCCGAATTCCTGAAGCGCCTTGGTGAGATGGGCTGCCGTATCCTGAATCGAAGCCTTTCCACCATCTGTCTGCTTATCGATCAAAAAAAATCGGTATCCACTCTCGGATGGGAAAAGTTGGAGGAAATTATCTTCGGAAATAATCAACGCCCCTTGCAGGATCGAATTCGCCACGGCTCCGACGAGGCGTAATTGAATCGTTCTCCCCTGTTCATCCGTATAGGGCAAAGTATCCCCCAGTTTTTTTCCGAGTGCCCATTGGATTGAATTAGCATCTGCGATGGCGGGGATTTCGCCGTTCGCCAATTTTTTACTAAGGAGATGCCACGGTTGATTTGTCGAACCCACCTCAACAGCAGCGAAAGTAAATGCTTTGCGCTGCGCCAACGGAATTGGACTCACCCCCAACAACCTTGGTTTCTGTGCGCGATTCAAGTTCAAGCAGGACGCATCGTCTCCTTCACGCAATCGGAAGGGCAGAACCGTGACCGGAGCCATTAAAGTGGCGTCGAGATTATAAAGTTCACGTCCGCTCGTGGCATTGAGATCCTGAACAATCGGCAAGGCACTTTCTCCCACGAATGCGTATCCGCCCGTGCCCGAAGTATGCAATTGGCCATCACGCGCCGCATCAATTCGAAAGATGCCGATGCTCGCGATGAGAAAACTGCCCGAAGCCAACAAAATAACAATGGCGCGACTCCGATCAATCCGGCGACAAACATTTCTCAGACCGAGTTGGATCAAAGAAAGGTGCGTTGTGGAATTCGTGGCAAGATCGCGAATCAGCCACCAGGAAATAAAGCAAAGCCCTCCGATCAGCACCAGAGACGCGGTGGAAAAAAACATTCCTGCCGTCGCCGCCTTCCGATCCACAAGCACCATACCCGTCAACACTGCTCCCATGACGAAACTCACAATGCCCGCCCAGAGAGTCGCCTTCCCACGTCCACGAGTTTCGTGCGAACCCGATAATCTCGCGCCACCTGTTTCCTGCAGTAAAGCGTGCGCAGGTCGTTGCGCCTCGCGGCGGACGATCCAAAAAATGGTGAACACTGCGAGGCTGACGCTCGAAGCGGCTCCGATCAGCAGGGTGGATAATCGTGCGTCATAAACGAGCATCGTGGTTCCAACAGCCGATCGCCACAGAGTCGAAAGACCGTACAACATGGCTCGCGCATAACCAACACCTCCCACCAAACCGATCATGCCACCCAGAAATGCGATCAAGGCACCCTCGCCCATGAGAAGCCATCGCACGCGCCGAGGCGTAAAACCCAACGCCAACAGCAACCCCATTTCCACCGTGCGTTGTTCCAAACTAAATCGAAAAACCAACGCCATCAGCATCAATGCTGAAAGAATCAGGAAAAAGCTGAAACCTAAAAACAGTTGTCCAAAATCCTGACCTTGAGTACTGGCGGCCTGCGCTTGCGCTCGCACATCCATGAACGAGAGCCCCAACGAAGCGGGGTTGAGATGTCGGCGTAATGCCGTCTCGACCTCCTTGGCTCCGACTTCGAAACGCAGTGAAGTCAAATCCCCAAACCGATTCGACCACATGGATTGCCCAGCGCGGAGCGAAATAAAAGCCTTGGGAGTGCCGCGATATTTTTTCCAATAATCCTCATCCTTCTCGCGAATGGCATCCGTTTTGATGGGGAACCCCGTGTCCCAATCACGACAATTTTCAGCGTCCGACATGCCTGGAAAATCCGGCATCAAGGTGCGATCCCCCGCCGCCCCATCAATCGAAACGATGGAGTGAACTCGAAAGCTCGTGCGTTGTTCGACAAGTTGCCGCGCCGCTCCCACAATGTAGTAAGTCAGTTCCAATGAGTCTCCGGGCTTGGCCTGAAGATCCTCGGCCAACCAACTGTTGATCATCACCTCATTGTCCTTGAAATCCGACGGCAATAACGACACCGCTGACGGCCGACCCATCTCGCCAGCATCACGACGGGGCGGCAAAGCAGTCACCATCGAGTAAGGCGTGGTGCGCGAACCCACACGGAGTTCATTCGCGAAATAAGTGAAAATTGGCGTGAACGAAAGTCCTGTCGCTTTAGCGGCGGCAATCACCGGTGAATCAAGAAAAACCCGAGGCGTGCGCAACTCAGTTTGACCATGGGTCAGCGGCAATAATTGCAAACCAAGATCGGCTAGTTTGACCTGGGCCCGAAAAATTTCATCGAGCCGCGAGAGACTGGAGCGAGGTTGGGTTCCAGTTTTTTGCGACGCCGAATTGGCACCCACGAAACTGGAGATCAGTCCGTTTGCCTGATTCGTTTGACCCAGCTTTAGTTGGAGTTCCTTTAACCCTACAAACGCGTTGAGCGTGGGTAACTGGCTGGCTTGAAAACTGAATCGACCAAAATCTGCCGCTTGGAGAATGCGACCCACCGTCAACCTCAGCGCGAGTGAAGTGTCCTCAGTGGGCGAGAGAGGGGCATCGCGGGAAAGCATACTCGGTTGGGGCACACGCACAATAACGGACTCCCCAACCTTTATACCCAGTTGCCTCGCCAACGGCTCATTGACCCAAACGGTGTCCGAGGGAATATCGCCTCCATGGGTGGCCAACTTCTCGGATGAGGGGGATGGCCCTAGTTTCCAAAACTCCGATGAAACCCCCACCACCTGAATCCGGTTCGCTCGTGCCCCGCCGTCTCCCCTCGCTGCGGTGCCCGGAAGTAGCAAAATCGGCGCTGTCGCTGCATCAAGTTCCGCCGTCAATGCCGTAGCGAGATCACTGTGGAAAAATCGGTCGTTACCCAGCAATGCCGCACTCACCTGACCCAGTCGTGCTTGGGCCATTTGCAGCAAACTCGCCCGCACAGAATCACCCACCAAAAGTGCGCCCAGCAACACCGTCGTCCCCAAGGCCGCCCCTAACAATACGCCGAGATGCGTTCGCCAATAATGCCTTAAACTGCCCGCAATAAGTCGCCATGAGGTCATGCGGTGATGTCCACCAATCTGCCATCCTGAAGCTCCAAAACTCGGCCCATCTGCTGAGCAAGTTCCAGCGAATGGGTCACCACAATCAAGCCGAGGTTTTGTTCCTTGTTAAGTTCAAGAAGCAATTGCGTCAACGCCGTGGCACTCTGACGATCCAATGCTCCCGTCGGTTCGTCCGCCAGTAACAGTGCGGGACGATTGATCAAAGCCCTCACGACGGCAACCCGTTGCCGTTCGCCACCGGAGAGTGTCCCGGGCCGGGCATGGAGGCGATCCTTCAGTCCAACGCGTTGCAGTAATTCGCGAGCACGAATAGGTGCCGACCGCCGCAACTCGACATCCGTGGTGACCACCGTCGGAACCAACACATTTTCCAACACCGTGCATTGGGGGAGCAGATGGTGCATTTGAAAAATAAATCCCAACTGCCTGTTGCGAATCTCAGCAAGGGATTTTTCGTCAAGATCCGCCAGGTCCTGATCACGCAAACAAATGCGTCCGCCCGTAGGTCGATCCAATGTCCCAATGATATTGAGCAACGTCGATTTGCCCGATCCTGATGGTCCCACAATCGCGATGGATTCACCCGTGGCCAGCGACAAATCGACCCCTTGCAAAATCCCTAACGGAGCAGTTTGCCCTTGGGAGCCAAAAACCTTGGTGACACCCGTGAGCCTTAGAAGGCATCCATCAGTTGACATAACAAAATCACTGTCGCGATTAAAAAAAAGTTCGAGTGGACGGGCTGATTCAAGAACCTGCACGCCGTTGGATCGTTCTCGAATTACGCCTAGTTGTTGACGGGCAGAAAGGAATAGTCCCGACCGAACTCCAACATCTGGGCAAGGTAATCCGTCGGATACTCCACTTTCACGTCGATGATTTCGCCGTCCTTTTTGACCGGCACCAACCGGGGTTGGATGAAACCCATGAACGGAGCGATCTTCAGCGGAGCATACCGGCGGTGTGTCTCGTTCAGCAGTTCTTGATCGATCTTCACCCCATAATTCTCAACTAGGTTTTTGCCCGCGCTAAAATCTCCCTCCGACTTCACCCGTTGAATCTCACGAAGGAGCTGGCCAAAAAGCCCCCGCAATTTCTCATAGTCATTTATTTTGAAGAAAGTTTTTCCATCGCGTGTCACCCGTTCGATCACCTTCTCGGGTTGACCTTTTTCAAATGCCCAACTTGCCACCAATTGCCGATTCCGCATGTGGGCCTCCTCAAGTTGATTGCCGGGTTTGACTCGATAGAGCTGCGTCATCATTCCGTTCATGATGTAGCTATCGTATTGAGCCTTGCCCACGTCAAGAGTGGTCATCACTCCGATTTCCACCAGTTTGGGATCGAGGATGTAATACAATCCAACCAGGTCAGCCCGAGCCTCCTCCAAGGTGCCTGCATAATTCTTTAATGTCTGATCTGTCGTGGCCACTCCAGGATTGAGTCGTCCCGAAGCGTGCCCAATGACCTCGTGCATATCCGTATGCAGATCCCCAGAGAGCGGTCCCCATTTCTTCACCCGCGCAATCACCTCCTCATCGAATCCAAACTCGTTGATCACCGGACTTTTGGCCTTCACATAATTATAGGCCGCGACAATGTTCCCCAACGAAACTGATTTGGATCCATGCTGCTCTCGGATCCATTCCGCATTCGGCAGATTGATGCCGACGGGCGTGGCAGGTGCCGCGTCCCCCGCTTCCCCGATCACGGTGATCACTTTGGCGGAAATCCCGGTCACATTTGTTTTTTTGTGGTTGTCCGCAATCGGTGAGTGATCCTCAAACCACTGCGCCTCTTTTGAAATGGCTCCGATCCGTTTGGTGGCCTCCTTATCCCTCATCGAAACCACCGACTCGTAAGAACCGCGTTTTTGCGCGGCATCGCCATACACCTCGATAAATCCATTCACCACATCAATCGTGGATTCCGTATCAGCAACCCAGGCGATGCAATGTTCATCAAAATCAGCGAGGCTCCCTGATTTATAATACCGGATGAGAGCTTGGAGACTGGTTTTTTGGTTTTCATTCTCGGTCACGGTCACCGCCTTCTCCAGCCAACCGACAACCTTTTCGATCGCAGCCCCATACATGCCCCCGACCTTCCAAACGCGTTCGACAACCACCCCTTTGACTTTGGTCAGTTGCGAATTCAGCCCAAAAGACAACCGCGCATTGCCCGATTGTTTAACCTTCGCCGCGTAAAACGACTCGACCTCCTCCGCACTCACTCCTCTGTAAAAGTTATTGGCGGATCCCTTGACGTTGTCGATCCCCCCATCAAGGTTCACGGTCTTGACATCTTTTTTGGGATCGAAAAGCACCGGAGTTAAATCCTTGGCAAAAGCCTCAACGGACTTCCCTTGTAAGGGCAATTTCCGAGGGTCGCAATGAGTCAGCAACTCGGTCAGGTATTCCTGAGGAAACTCCGGCAACATCTTGGCACTTCCATAATGATGATGGATGCCATTGGCAAAAAACACCTGTTTGGAATAAGTAACAAACCCATCCCAGTTCGTTCCCGAGCGTTCCCCTCGGTAACTCCGCAAAATAGTCTCCAGCGTTTTTCGGATCGTCAGATTGTGCCGATATTTCTGATCCCAAATAATATCGCGCCCAGAAAGACCCGCCTCGCACAAGTAGTAGGCGAGCTTTTTTTGGTTGATTGTCAGGCTATCGAAGCCGGGCACTTGATACCTCAGCACTTGGATATCCGCGAAACGATCCGCCTTGAACTCAAAGCTCTGGGTCGCATTCGTTTCCTCAGCGCGCACAAGGGTGCTGACCATCGTGACAAGAAATAATCCAAATATCGTTGCGGATTTCATAAGGAGTATCCTCATTGATTTCTATAATCATATCCAGCGCAAATACTCTCCTTGCAAATCGAATCAAGAACCGTTGGCACTCGTCCACTTTTAGTCTACAATAGCGGCACGGCGTGTGAACTATGAGCCAAAATAAAGCACTTCATCCTGCCACCAAGTCCAAGTCAGTTTCCAAAAAGGACATCGTCGCCTTACAAAGAGAAAAAGGCTTTCTGGAAGGGCCTCATTCTCGCACCGGTGAATTCATGACGATCCTCCGCGTCCTGAAAGACTTCATCCACGGCTTCAGGGGGCTGCACTTTGTCGGACCTTGCGTGACGGTATTTGGGTCGGCTCGCACGTCGGTAGGCAGCCGTTATTATGAATTGGCCCGCGAAATGGGTGCAGCCATCGCGCAACTCGGTTTCACCGTCATGACGGGCGGTGGCCCCGGCATCATGGAGGCCGCCAACCGAGGTGCCCGCGAGGCAGGCGGTGTTTCGGTGGGGTGCAATATCAAACTTCCCCACGAACAATCTGCCAACCCGTATCTGGATCACGAGGTGACGATGCACTACTTTTTCGTCCGCAAAACCCTCCTCATCAAATACTCCTACGCCTTTGTGGTGATGCCGGGTGGAGTGGGCACGCTGGATGAATTATTTGAGGCTCTCACCTTGATACAAACCAAAAAGATCGAAAACTTTCCCATCGTGATCATGGGCAAAGAATACTGGAAAAACACCCTCGATATGCTGGAAACAATGGTCACAGAACGCACCATCAGCCCAGACGATCTTGACCTCGTTTTTGCAACCGATTCCGTGCCAGAAGCGATTGCCTATATTCGTGACCGCGCGATCAAACCATTCGGATTAAAACCCGCTGGTCCCAAATCATCCCCCTTCCTCGGCGAACGCGGGTTGTGCAAACAACCCATTCACCCCTCCTGAATTCCATGATACAACACTTCCTCCGTCTCACGCTTGTCCTAGCGATTCTCCAGACTGCATCCGCCGTGGACTCCCCACATTACGAAACCCGGTCAGCCCATGACCCCAATGGGATCGGCAAATTTTACCAAGGTCGAGAAATCGCCCACGTCATGGGTCACTTGGGCGCAGACTGGCTCGAACGCCCCGAACGTGCGGAGGAAGAAAAACCCGATCTCATGGTCAATGCCCTTGGCCTTCGACCGAAAGACCGCGTTGCAGACATCGGTGCCGGCACCGGTTATATCAGTTGGCGCATGGCCACCAAGGTGGGCACCAATGGAGTCGTTTACGCCGTCGAGATTCAGCAGGAAATGCTCGACCTGCTCGGCAAAAACATGTCGTCGCGAGGAGTCCACATTGTTAAGCCAGTCCTCGGCACCATCACCGACCCCAAACTCCCCGCAGACACCATCGACCTCGTGATCATGGTCGATGTCTATCACGAATTCTCCCACCCCTACGAAATGATGAAAGGGATCGCCAAATCGTTAAAACCCGGCGGGCGCGTCGTTTTTGTGGAATACCGCGCGGAGGATCCGGGTGTCCCTATCAAAGCGGTTCATAAGATGAGCGAAAATCAGGTCAAAAAAGAGGCCGCCGTCGTGGGATTGGAATGGGTCGAAACGAAACACGTCCTGCCTTGGCAACACATGATTTTTTGTCGGAAACCCTTACTCAAATAAGGCGACGAAGCAGGACAAACATTCCCCGCACTCCCTTTCAACCCTGAGGAAAAGGGTGGTGGCTGGAGCCGGAATTGAACCGGCGACACGTCAATTTTCAGTCGACTGCTCTACCAACTGAGCTATCCAGCCATCCACGAAAGATCGAACGGTTATAGAATCTTGCAAGCGATTCTCTGGCAAGGTTATTTTAGAGAATTATCACCCGTTGGTTCGTTCCACGGTTGAATCATGAGCACTCCAATCTTGCCCGACGGCAAATACCTCTGTTATGCTTTGATTCATGCCAACCGGCCAAAATGAAGCGTTTTCCCGTGTCCTGATTGATAAGGCTCTGGAATTTAGCGGTTGGAACTTGCTTGATCCGGGACAGGTCCGGTTTGAAATCAATGGCAAAATGGGCCGCGCCGATTACGTTCTCATGGCTCAACGCGGTCAAGCCTTGTGCGTTCTGGAAGCCAAACGCGAGGATGTTGACCCGTATAACGCCAAAGAGCAGGTGCGCGGCTACGCGGAAAACTTGAACGCCCCCTTCGTCATTCTTTCCAACGGCAAGGAACATTGGTTTTGGAATTACAAACGGAAGGATGGAGACGGCATCCGCATTGAACGATTCCCCTCGCGTGAAGATTTGGAACGGTTGATCCTCAAAAATCTTCAACCGCCGCGCCCGCTGATGAGCGAAATCGTGACGCCGGATTATTTGCGAGCGTTCCAGCGCGACTTCAAACTCCGCCGTTATCAGATTGACGCCGCCTGCTCCAATAAATAGGCCGGCTCAACGTGGTGTGAACTGTACACGGCCACACCACTCCAGAGTAACCACCCCGTGGTTGAGCCTTTCCACCGGAATCGTCAACGCAGGGTATTCTTTTTTGCCTTCTGTTTTTGGGATTTGGCAGGAGCCTTTCTGGGCTTGAGCTTCGCTGTGCGTGGGGGTGGGGATTCAAGGTAACTCTTTTTTGTTGGCGCGGGCTTTACCTTCGCTGCGGGTGCGGGTGGGGTTAATTCTACTTCGACGCCGAAGATTTCAGCGAGGTCGGAATCGGCAAGAACGGGACTCGAGGAAATGCCGACGATGGGTTCGACGGCGGCGGTGCTGGCGGCGGTGAGCAATTCCTGCATATCAACTCCCCGCAGCGTGAAGAAAAGCTCGGGTTTCTCATCCAAGCGCGCACCGACCCCGTAGAGCACGGCGGCAACGTGCTTGCACATTTCTGCCCAGTCCGGACAGGAACAACCGAGGTCAATTTCCTTTGGGGACGGGAACAAACCGGTCTTCCGCGCCGTTATCTCGGCAAGGATGTCTTTGGGGAGTCGGCCCATCAGCAGGTCGAGCAGGTTGGTGACTTTGCCGGCGTTGCGTTGCTTGAACTCAATCCATCGTTCTGGCGACAACGCCTTGAAGTTGATCGCGATTTTGTAAAGTGAGGATCCTTGGACCAAGGCTTGGACCTTGCCGCCGGAAATATGAAGGTCGATGACGGATCCGTTGCGGACGTAGGTGCGTCCGCGCGGTAGCCGGTTTTCGTAGTCGCTGTATGATTCGAGATTGTCGCACCAAGCTTTGCCCCAAAAGGTCGAGGCAATTTTGCGTCCAGTCAGGCAAACCGGAGTGAGAGCGCGACCTGACTTGGTGGCAATTTTTTTGGAGGCAGCTTCCGCTTTTTTGCGGCGTTCGGCGACAGGAACGTAAGGACGGAATGAATAATATCTGGACATGAAATTATTTTCGCGAGTTGAGGTTGATGTTGAGTGGTGGCAGGAGTGGTTGGGTCAGTCCGCGCCGGTGGTGTTGAGGTCGAGAGCGACGAATCGCAATAATTCCTCGTTGGACATTTCGGTGAGGAGCTTATCCGCGCCGCCTTCGTTGCCAAGCACGGAATCCGCGAGACGCTTTTTGTCTGAAATGAGGGCATCGATGCGTTCCTCGATGGTTCCGCGGCAGACGAATTTGTGAACGAGGACGTTTTTCTGTTGACCGATGCGAAAGGCCCGATCGGTAGCTTGGTTTTCAACGGCAGGATTCCACCAGCGGTCAAAGTGGATGACGTGGCTGGCGGCTGTGAGGTTGAGACCGGTGCCGCCTGCCTTGAGCGAAAGGACGAAAAACGGCGGCCCCCCCTCGCGTTGAAATGTTGCGACCAGTGTCTGCCGTTGTTTCACCGGTATGGCACCGTGAAGAACGAGGCCTGGGCGACCAAAGATTTCGCGGAGATGGGCAGCCAGCGGTTCGGTCATTTCACGAAATTGAGTGAAGACCAACACTCGCTCTTGGCGGGAGGCGATTTCTTCGCAGAGTTCGGTGAGGCGCAGGAATTTGCCACTGTCGTCGGGGGAAAATGCGTTGTCGCCCAGCCATTGGCTGGGATGGTTGCAGATTTGCTTGAATCGCATCAGGTAAGCCAACACGAGGCCCCTGCGTTGGATGCCATCCTCGAGTGTTTCGAGTTTTTCAGCGAGTTCGTGGACACTTTTTATGTACAGCGCGGTCTGGCGTTTGGTGAGAGCGCACCAAGCGGTAATATCTGTTTTGTCGGGCAGGTCGGCTATGATGCTTCGATCTGTCTTGAGGCGGCGCAGCAGATAAGGCCGCACCAACTGGCGTAAGGGGGAAAAGTCCGGCGGTGTGGCGGCTTGGAGTTTTTTCACGTACCGGGTGAACTCGGGCGCGGCACCGAGCAAACCGGGGTTGAGAAAATCATACAAGGACCAGAGATCGCCTAGGCGGTTTTCTACTGGCGTGCCGCTTAGTGCAACACGTGCTCGGCTATGCAGGCGTTTGATGGTGCGGGTTTGGCGTGCGCCGGGATTCTTGATGGCTTGTGCTTCATCGAGCACAAGGATGCGCCATTCGCGAGCGGCCATCCAGTCGAGCCGTGCAACCTGTCCATAGGTGGTAAGGATAACGTCCATGCCGTCAAGAAACGTGTTTGCGTTCTGCGCGTCGCGCCACTCGCCGAGAGGAGTTTCCGACGGATGGGCAATGGCGCAATGGAGAGTCGGCGCAAAGCGGGCGAGTTCATTCTTCCAGTTGGCAAGGAGAGAGGCTGGGGCGACGATGAGTGTTGGAGCGGCAGGCCATTCGCTTTTTTTGGCAGTGGGCGATGAGGCTGGCTGGGCGTGTTTTAATCTTAATAACATCGCAATGACTTGAATAGTTTTGCCAAGCCCCATGTCGTCCGCCAAACACGCCCCGAGGCCGAGGCTCTGGAGCAACCAAAGCCATTTGACGCCGACTGCTTGGTAGGGACGCAGCGTCGCAGTCAGGTGCTCGTTGGGGTCGAAATTCGCCGCCCCATTGGGTTGGCGCAATCCTTCTAAGGTGTCACGCAACCAGCCGCCGGCAACGACTTCGCTCCAGTCGGCTGCGGAATCTGAGTCGGCTTCCGTTTCCGCGCCGAGCTTGACACCGGCGAGGAGGCGCATGGCTTCAAGGAACGAAAGCCCATCGCCAACAGTTCGGGTTTCGACACTTTTCCAGTGCGCAAGCACACTGGAGAGTTTTTCGCGGTCAACTTCCACCCATTGGCCGCGCAGAGCGACTAGACTCGAGTCTGTGTTCATCAAGGCTTGCCATTCTTCGGGTGTGAGTTTTTCCCCGCCGAGAGTGGATTCGATGGAAAAGCTTAAAAGGCTCTCGACGCCTAGGCCGGCACTCTTGCTCTCGCCCACGTGCACACTGACCTGAGGACGAGGACCGCGCCCGTTTTTCCACCAATTCGGAATGCGGGTAATGATCCCGCAGGCTTCGAGCTCGGGAACTTCGCGCAGAAAATTATGGGCTTGAACGGGCGACCAAGCTTGTGGTTGAAACAGTCGGCGGCTTTCAAACAATTCGCGTGCCCAGGCACTTCGTTCGGCCGCTTGCTGGACCGGTTCGAGAAGGCAACGGAGCGCAGTCTGATTTTTCGCACCGGCGTATTCCTGAAGGGCACGGGCCAGAGGTAGATGCACGGGCTTCTCTGCGGCGGAGAGCCGGTGGATATAAGTGGCCATGAACGCGAAGGGGGTCTCAGTCGACCGCTTATTCTCCGCAAGATGAAACGTGACCTTGCCAAGAAGGTGCAACGCGGGGCGAATGCGTGCGAGCCAAGGTTTCACGCCGCCCGCAGCTTTCGCCTTGGCACTGGCCAGCGCGTTCATTTCCTCCCAGAGTGCCGCAAAAACTTCAGGCGACGCATACTCCGCGCCGTGCATGGCAGGAATGCGCAGTGTCAGGCCAAAAAACAACTCGGAGGGTGCCGTAATGCTTAGAGTTGTATCTCCGTCCGCAGAAATTGGCGAATGGGCTACGGCGACGAGAAAAACGTCGGCCAATTCGCGCCAAAAAAACAATTCCGCCGGCCAATCTTGGGAATTACCGCTCCGAACCGCCAGCGCAAACAGCCCTCGCGCGGAACTTTCGGCGAAATCCTCACACAATTCTGCATCCGTTTGAAAGCCCTCTGAATCGCCTTCGCAAGTGCGTTGTTCAAGCAACAATCGTCCCTGTGGACTAAGGATCATTTGAAATCTCATCGCGACCGTGCCTTAGAGAATCCAAATTACTAGGCGCGGTTTATCGCCCTTTGACTGCGCTCTGTTGCAACTCATTGATAATCAATGGAGAGGGTGAATGGAATCGAACCCTCGTCTCAGCCTTGGGAAGGCCACATTCTACCATTGAACCACACCCTCTTATTGTCTGGGGAATTTACATCTTGGGGAGGGTTGTGACAAGCAAAAGTGTTTTTTTAATTATGGGAGAAAAACGTGGATTACCCAGCTACAGGGGGCACCGGAGAACGAGCGTTCAAAAAACTTTTCAACTCTTGTGCGCTTCTCCCTCCGAATCCTGGAGTTTCCGCAATCTGTTCCACCGTCGCCGTCCGAAGCCTTTGGATGGAACCGAATTTCTTGAGCAGCGCAGCCTTCCGGCGATCACCGATCCCGGGGAAATCATCCAGAATACTTTCGGAGATTTTCTTCAGACGCAATTGCGCGTTGAACGTGTTGGCAAAGCGGTGCGATTCATCCCGCACGCGCTGCAATAACTTGAGAGCGCCACGGTCATGGCTGAGCAACAGCGGTTCATTGACGCCGGGTTGGCAAATCTCCTCATTTTCCTTCGCAAGACCAATGATCGGAATGTGCCCAAGTCCTAGTGCCTTGAGTTCCTCATGGGCAGCACGCAACTGTCCCTTGCCGCCATCAATGAGGATTAGGTCGGGCAGGTTGACCACCTCCTCATCTTTCCTTCCTTCCGCCGTTGATGACGCCGACTGTTTTTCCCGAAGGAGTCGCGTATACCGGCGGCGCACCGTTTCGGCCATGCTGGCAAAATCGTTCTGCCCCGTGACGCTCTTCATCTTGAAGCGGCGGTAGTTTGATCGATCGGGTCGCCCGCGACGAAAACTCACCATGGACGCCACGATAAATGTCCCGCTGATATTCGAGATGTCAAAGCCCTCGATCCTTTCAGGCTTGCCACTCAACCCCAGCACTTCGGCTAACTCCGCCAAATCTTTTTCCGGATCGATCGACAGGGGCAGGCTGTAGGGGACTCGTTTGAACGGGTTCGTTTTTTGGGTGGTTCTCCTGAGGTCTTCTAGGGCGTCGCGCATCTTGGCGGCTTTTTCAAATTCGAGTGCCCCCGATGCTTTTTCCATCTCGGCCTGCAACTGAATTTCGAGTTCACCAGTCTGCCCCTCCATGAATTCGACGGCGGCACGCACCTGCTGCAAATAATCATCCCGTGTGACATTCCCAATGCAAGGTGCCGTGCAATGCTTCAAATTGGCGTAGAGGCAATGCTTGTAATCCTGTTCCGTCGGCAAAAAAGCTCGGCAACCTCGTAGAAAAAATTTCTTACGTGCCATCGCAAGGGTGCTGCGCAACGAGGAGGCATGCACGAAGGGCCCAAAATAAAGAGCCCCATCCTCCGTGCGAAAACGGGTCAGAACAAATCGCGGGATGGGGTCCAGCAGATTGATTTTAAGAAGAAGAAAATTCTTATCATCGCGCAGATCGATGTTGAACTTAGGTTGAAATTCCTTGATCAGCTTACTTTCCAAAAGTAAGGACTCGGCCTCATTCCGCACGATGTGGACATCGAGATCGTAGATTGCGTCCACCAAAGCGTTAAACTTCAAATCCCATCCTTGGCGTCGCGAGGGTTGAAAATAGGAGGCCACACGCTTGTGGAGATCACGCGCTTTACCCACGTAAATGACCGTCCCAAAACGATCTTTCATCAGGTAAATGCCCGGCTTGTGCGGCAACTGACCGACCTTCTGACGGACCTGCTCGCGTGCATTCATACCGTCAATTCGAACACCGACAGAGGGGACCGCTCAGCTTTCGGCGAGCGATGGCTTTTCCATAAAGGCATAACAGAGCATGTGACAAATTCCCATGTGAGCATCCTCGACCCTTCCGTAATGCTCCGAATCAACCACCACGACATGCTTGGCCAGCTCCGCCAAACGTCCACGCTTGGCTCCAACCAGTGCGATCGTTTCCAACTGGTGCTCATTCCCCCATGCGATCGCTTGGATCAAGTTCGGGGAGTTGCCGCTGACACTCATCGTGATCACGAGGTCACCCGGACGGGCGTAGTTGGCCATTTGCCGGACAAAAATCTGGTCATACGCGTAGTCGTTCCCCAGAGCCGTCATCCAACTCACATTATCATTCAACGAAATCACGCGGAAACGGCGAGGGAGTTTATCCGACGAGCCTTTGCCGAGGTCCGTCGCAAAATGCGAGGCATTCGCCGCACTGCCGCCGTTGCCAAAGACGAAAATCTGGCGATCCTCCCGATAGGCAATTCGAACCTGTTCTATCAAGGCAGCCACTTGCGAGGCGGGAATCGAGTCCAAGGCGGATTTTTGTTGGCGTATGTAGTCGTTGATCCATTGTTCCATCCCCAGAATATGGCAGAGGTTCCCGGGTTTGGAAACCGGCAAACTCCTGTTTTGGTGAAACGATCGAGCTAAGACCGAGATGAGTTTTTTGCCGCCAGCAGCAATGCCCCCATGGGGACAGCGTCCTCGGTGAGAGCGGCTAAAACGACCCTCGGCCCCGGAGCAAACGCCTCCATGACAAACCCTTTAAGCGCCTTCTCGACAGCCCCTCTCAAGGGTTCACCGACGAGGGAAAGTCCTCCCCCAAGCACGATCACTTCAGGATGATATAAATGAACCACATGGGACAAACCAAAGGCCAGGTCCTCAGCAATCTCCTCCAACAAACGGTGGGCGAGGGCGTCCTCCTGATCCAATGCGGTCCGCAAGTGACGGGCTTCTCCTTTGACCATTCCCGCAGCGAGTTTCGCCAAAATACTTTCCGGTTCCTTCAAAGCCGCACTTCGAATCCGGGCATCCACCGCCCAACCTGAACAGCGAGACTCGACAACGGTTCCTTCGCGATCGAGTCGCAAGTGACCCACTTCCGCTTCGCCGGGCACCCGCCCATGATAAATCTGGCCATCCACAACCAAACCTCCTCCTACGCCGCTCCCTAAAGTAATGTAAAAAACGGGATTCTGGCCCTGGCCCGCTCCAGCCAACGCCTCTCCCAATGCCGCCGTGTTCGCATCGTTCTCGACGCAAACAGGTCCCTGCATCTGGTTCTCCAACCAAGAGCCTAATGGAAACTCGGACCATCCCTCGATCTGGTGCGAACAGGCGATATTTCCGGTCTTAAAATCCACCGGCCCGCCAAAACCCACCGCCGTCCCCGTGATCACCCGGCCACGAATCAACGTCGGCAACGCGGTCTGAATCTGCTCACGGATGCCCGCGCCTCCTCGACTGGGCTCGACATCAAGGCGTTGTCGTTCTAAGATTTCCCCACTGCACGTCCCAAGGATCAGTTGCAGTTTGGTTCCACCAATTTCGATTCCCAAATATAAGTGCGACATGGAATTAAAGGTGCGATTTTTGAAACTAATTCGACCTGAGTTCAGTCATATCATTGTCTGCATGCTTGGAGTAGAATATTCCGTGGAAGCAAGCCTGTTATTTTATGAATCCAAAATCGAGAACCCAACACGGCTTTACGCTTATCGAATTATTGGTCGTAATTGGGATCATCGCCATCTTGGCGGGGATGCTGATGCCCGCATTGGTGCGAGCCAAACAAAAAGCGAATCGCATCAAATGCCTGAATAACGAACGGCAACTCAGTCTCGCCGCCACGCTGTATGCGGGGGATCACGATGACGAGTTTCCAGCCCGCCGCCGACTCACCAACGCATGGATGGTCAGCCTGAAGCCTTATTACCAAAACACGGCCATCATCAAATGCCCTTCCGACCGAATGTTGGAAACGCGAAGCTACTTGATCAACGGCTGGAACGATTATTGGGAAAAAACGCTGACAAGCCGGCAGTATCGAAGAATGATGTATTGGACGCACCCTCACGGCATGCGGATTAGCGACGTCAAGCTCCCGTCGGAAACCATTTTATTCGGCGAGAAACGGATCGGCTCCTTCCATGTCCACATGGATTTTGGTCAGGACTCTGGCAACGACAAAGAGGAGGTCAACCAAAACATGCACTCTGCCGGAAGCGGGGGAAAATCGGGTGGTTCAAATTACGCTTTTGTGGACGGCAGCGTCCGCATGCTGCCTTTTGGCGGCTCTGTCAAACCGGTCAATCTTTGGGCGGTGACTGATATTTGGCGAGCGGCTCCTGTGGAATTGCCATGACGCCCATAAATGTGGTAGGCGACGGGATCGCCACGATTCCCCCAACGGCTCCACCCGTTCTAATTCCCATCCCTCTGACGTTTGCTGATTTACGGAAAAATCCCTCCCTGCTTCCGGATCAAACGGGTCGTGATTCCCTGCTGCTCTACTATTCACCGTTAGTTCATGGGCTCGCCTCCGCTCTGATTCCACAAGATCCCGCCGCCCACGAGCGGATCGTTGTGACCACGTTCGAGCTTTTGGCTTACCGATGGAAAAAGGTCTCCAAAAAAACAACCATAGCCGCATGGTTGTTCCGCACAACGTGGTTTGCCATACGCAAAGAACAGAAATCGTTGGCGCGAAAAAACATCGCCTCCGTCGCTGATCCACTGGTCAAAAACCTCGGGTTGATCGCCCGACATATCCTGTGCCTTCCCCCAAAACTAGGAGAACCGCTCCTGCTGCAATTCATTTGCCAAACGCCCTCGGCGACCATCGCCAAAGCCCTGCGAACAAAGGAAAAAACCCTCGCGAAACGCACCAAAAAGGGTCTCGCTTGTATCGCAAAAAAAATGCGCCGGCTGAAGATGGCATCTACCCCCGAGGCTGTCCTCAATTCTCTCGCAGTTCAAACAACGCCGGAACTGTCGGAACGATTAACAACCCATTTTTCAACAGGGTCGCAAAAACAGAAACATACTGATTTATTTAAGATCACCCAGGGCTCGTGGCGTTGGTTCCGGTTCCGGCGATTCTGTGGAACGATCCTCCGCATCTTCCTAACGAATGTAGGGATACTGACCGTCATAGGGTTCATCCTTTTTTGGCTGGCGACAAATGGCTATCTCACGCTCTGGTTTATCACTTTCGGCACCCGCCAGCTTACCAAGGAAATCCCTGAACTTTTGATTCCTGCACGTCCTTGGCCTACCCCTTCGGAAACTCCTCTCGCAACCTCGAAGTCCCCTGTCCCAAGTTCCTCAGATTTATACGCACAAACCAACATTTGGCTCGCCACGCTTAGTTTCACTAAGGGGGATTGGAAAAAGTTGGAACCCACCCGGATCGCTCCCGTCCGAAAACTCCACCAACCCGATGGCACGTTGCTCCTCCGAAATCCAAAAGCCAAACGCAGCGGACTTTCGGGATCCTTGGGGTTCGATTTCAACTGGACACAGGCGCACCTCGAATTTGCCGGAGTTGATCTACCCGAAGTCGCCGTTCGATACCGAGGCAATGGCACTTATGTCAGCTCCCTTTTTGGCTCCAAACAATCCTTCAAAGTGGACCTTGATAAATACAACAAGGGACAGGAATTAGGGGGCGTCCACACCTTGAATTTACTGAACTCCGTCGCCGATGACTCCTACCTTCACGATAGTTTGGCGGAGCAACTCTTCCGCGACCTAGGCGTTCCCGCACCTCGCACCGCCTACACTTATCTGAACGTGGATGCTCCGGGTTCCTTTACCAACAAGCCGCTCGGGTTGTATTTGTTGATGGAAAATATCGATTCAGACTTTGCCGAGAATCGATTCCACAATCGTAAAACACCCATCTTCAAACCGGTCACTCCCTACCTTTTCAAAGACCTCGGAGACGATTGGGAATCCTACACGGATATTTACGACCTCAAAACCAAGGCCACGCCCGAACAGTGGAAAAGAGTGGTTCAGTTTTCGAAACTCGTCACCCACGCGGACGACGCAGAATTCGCCCGACGTTTACCAGAATTCGTAAAAATGGAGGAATTTGCAGGCTTCCTCGCCGGTCATGTGCTGCTTTCCAGCTACGACGGGTTTTTGAGCAATGGTCAGAATTATTACATTTACCTCGACCCTGTCTCCAGCCAGTTTGGCTTCATCTCATGGGATCAGGATCACGCGTGGGGCGAATTTCCGTTTGTCGGCAATCCGGAAATGCGCGAACAGGCCAGCTTCTCGCAACCCAGTGGTTACAACAACCGTTTTCTCGAACGTGTTCTTAAAGTCGAAGCATTCCAGGATATTTACCGCAAACGCATCGAATCGGCTCTCGCAACTTATTTCAATCCGGAACAATTGTTCCCCAAGATTGATCGACTGGCCGCCATCATCCGCCCCGCCATTGCCGCAGAGTCCGATTTCCGATTGAAACGGTTCGACATTTCAATCAGCACCAACTGGATTGCCGGACCCCGCAACAACCGCATGGAAGGACCCAAAGGTCCTGCCCACCAATTGAAACGCTTCATCATGAACCGCACCGAATCTTTGCGGGATCAATTGGATGGTAAATCCAAAGGCAAAATCCTCGGCGGGCGTAAATTCGGCGAAAAACCGCCTGAATCTGAGGCGAACGACGATTAAAAGCCCTTAAGGCTTGTCATACTCGCCGATCGGACGCAGCCAGATATTACGGAATCGCATGGGATTATTATGATCCTGGAGTTCGATATACATCTCCGCCGGATGGGGGCGATTGTAGTTCCCGTTATTTTGGTGCGGGGTCGTGCCTGTATATTCCCGTTTGTGATGGAGCACCACGCCATTGTGGATCAGGGTCACATTGGCTTTCTTGAGTATTTTTGATTCCTTATCCCAACGGGGCGATTCAAAAATAATGTCGTAAGACTGCCACACGCCAGGAGCTTTGCTGGCATTCACCAGCGGAGGAATCTGTCCATAAAGCCCGCCGCATTGACCATCGGGATACGTCGGGTTTTTGTGAGAATCCAACACTTGAATTTCGTAAATCCCATTCAGCAATATGCCACTATTCCCACGACCTTGACCATTTCCCTCGACCTTGATCGGGGTCGCAAACTCCAGGTGCAATTGAAAATCAGCGAACTTGTTTCGGGTCCGGATGCTCCCCGTCTTCGGGGCCACTTCCATAAATCCATCTTCGATCTTCCATTTTGCCGGGCTACCGTCGCCCTGCTGCCATTGACCGATATCCTTACCATCGAAAAGGATCACCGCATCCGAAGGTGCCGGAGCCTTGTGGCTGAATGATTCGCCCGCAGTCACAATGCGCGGTTGAGGACGATCCCCGTCATGGACATGCCATGTCGTGCCAGGAATGAGAGGGGTGGTCGTGTAGCCCAGTTTAGGGGCGTCGGCGGCCCAAAGGATCGCGCTGCTCGTCAGAACAAAGGCGGAATGAATGAATTTATGCATATAATCTTTCGCTGAATCGCTAAAGTCTTTCACTTGATGCCGGACTGCTCAATACTTTTTTCCGTAAATCCATCAGGCGATCTGCGCCAAAAGTTTTGTTACCGGAGGAGTGCTTTAGGCGAGGTGAGAACGCAACGTTGCGCCAAAAGTCGGTGTTACCCAAGAGATGCACTATTATATGAGCCAACAAACCAAATCCGAAGTG
>CAMBHS010000021.1 GCA_945867235.1 Akkermansia muciniphila | reverse complement strand
TGGAGATGCCGTCGTCGCGGGAAGTGCCTATCACATGGCCACCGGCGGAATTGATAACACCGGCTATATAAGTATTACGGACGCCCTGCCAAGCCAGCAGGGCATGTTCGTGCTCCCTGAGTTTACTAATGGCGAATTGGTCAGTGGTTTCAAAGCCACGTTCAAGGTTTTAATCGGTGGTGGAAGTGCTCGTGCTGCCGACGGTATGGCGTTTGCGTTTAGTTCCGCGATCGATGAAGGTTCGACTTTCGGTGAAGAAGGCCCCGGCGGAGCCGCTCTGATTGTTTCCTTTGATACTTGGGATAACAACGGTTCGGATACCGCTCCTTCGATTGACATCAAGGTCAATGGAAATGACGATGCCAGTATTGTTGCTACCACTTGGTTAGCAGGTCAACGTGAAGGCGGTCGCGCACGTCCGAGTGCCATCTTCAAAGATTCACTTGGCAATGAGGTCAGCCTGTTGACTTCTCCTAATTGGGTTGATGTCAGCATTGAGGTCAAAGACAACGTCCTGAGCGTGTCTTACAAAGGCGTCCAGACCGTGAATGGTGTGGTTGTCGCGTTTCCTCCTACAGCGGGTCGCTTCGCTTTCGGTGCTCGCACCGGTGGTGCTAATGCGAACCAATGGGTGGACAGCCTGCGGATTGAAACCTATCCGATCACTCCGGGTCTGGCTGGGTTTGCTTACACTCCGAATGGTCTGACATTCAAACTGAACGACATCGCCGGTCAAAATGTTGATCCCGCCACTGTATCTGTCAAACTGGACGGATCAGATGTAGCGATCACCACGTCAAAAGCTGGGGATATCACCACGGGTGTGTATGCAGGCTCAACACTCTTCCCTTCTGGAAGCAGCCATACCGCCACGGTGACCTTCAGCTATGGCACTCCTGCTAAGACAAAATCGATCACATTGCCAGGCACAATTCCCACCTATGTGGTGTTGGATGCCGCGAGTGCAATCCCTGATTCCAAAGTGGATAAAAACAGCTCTGGGTTCACAGCGTATGTGCATCGGGCTCGTACTGATGCCGGTTTGCCCAATACCACGGCTCGTACTGAAGCCCAATTGCGCGGGTTCCTGCTCGATCCTCAAACGGGTGCTCCCTATGAGAATTTGGCTGACGACGCGTCGTTCGGTGCCGGTCAAACCTCCCTCGGCGATCGCCGGTTCACTCTTCCTGTGATCAACTTGGATCAGGAAACGTTTGACCAAGGCAACTTCCGGGCCACCTCGGATCCGAGCCGACCTGAAAGCCAGTTCCCCGGTCTTGACCCCGGTCTTGGCGGTGGGACTCTGGAGAACTTTGCGGCCGAATTCATTGGCTTCTTAGAATTGCCACAAGGCGTCATCCGCATGGGTGTTAACAGCGACGACGGATTCTTGGTCACCAGTGGTGCTGATCCTCGTCATCCTTCGGCAACAAGATTAGGCGAGTTCAATGGAGGCCGTGGAGCTTCCGATACGACCTTCAACGTTTACGTGCCAGTGGCGGGCGTTTATGCGTTCCGTGTGATTCATGAAGAAGGCGGCGGCGGAGCCAACTGTGAATTCTTCACATTCAATGCCGATGGAACCAAAGTCCTCGTGAATGATCCCGAGGTTGCTGGAGCCATCAAATCCTACCGCATTGCAACTCTCAGCAGCACTTCACCTGCTTACTTTGCAGGATCCACCCCAGCGAATAATTCGAATACATCCCGCACACCGAGCTTCCGTGTTGGTTTGTCGGATTCCGGCACCAAAGTGGTCAAAAGTTCCGTCAAGGTCAGCCTTGATGGGGTTGACATTACCTCTGGCGCAACGGTCACACAAGTTGCGGGCGACACGACCATCACTTACACAACCACTGCGCTTCTTCCTTACGGATCGGCTCATGCGTTGGTTGTCAATTGGTCTGACAATGGTTCACCTGCGAACGTGAACGTGAATACCATTAACTTCAATGTGGGTGGCGGCGTGGTGTTGAAAGTTTATCGCGACATTGGTGGCGGAGGAGTCGGTGACCTAACCAATTCAGAGAAATTCATCAGCAATGCGCCGGATGAAGTTTATGAAGTGGGAGCCATGGAACATCTGGCTATTGGTGACAATTACGGATCCGAAATGCTCGGCTATTTCGCTCCTGACCATGATGATACTTACACCTTCTATCTGTCCGCAGACGACGGTGCAACGCTCTGGCTCTCGACCGATGAAAGTCCAGCGAACATGGTTCGTATTGGCAATCAGCCCGGTTGGAATGGTGACCGCGAATGGGTTAGCGGCGGCGATGCTGCCGCGCGTAAATCGCCTCCGATTGCTCTGAAAGCGGGCAGCCGTTACTTCATGTATGCCTTGCAAAAAGAAGGCGGCGGCGGAGACAGTCTCTCGGTAGCGTTTACCGATCTGACAACCAAGACCACCATTAAAAATGGTGATCCAGCGATCGCGAAACAGATGCAGCCCTTTACCGGTGCTGGTTTCTCTGCAGCACCAAAATCGGCGACCGTCAATGAAGGTTTGCCTTACAGTGCCTCCGCGAGGGTGGTCAGTTCTGAAGCGGGAACCCCGAGCTACCAATGGTATCGCAATGGGACCGCTATCTCGGGTGCCACAGACCAGACCTACACAATCGCAGCGGTTGCCTTCCCTGGCGACAATGGTGCGGTGTTCAAGGCTGTTGCAACCGTGGGTGCCATCACTGCAACCAGTGCGGAAGCCGTGTTGACTGTCATAGACGACAACGCCGCTCCTGGGGTGCTCTCGGCTTACGCAAGCAGCCGAAGAACCTTGGTTGTCAAATTCAATGAACCGATCGCATCGGGTGCTGATGTTGCTGGTAACTATTCCGTAAGTGGCGGAGTGGGCGCAGCAACCTCTGTCTCGGCTTCTGGTTCAAGTGCTGTCGTGACTGTGGGTGCGGATCTCGTCATCGGGACCACCTACACTGTCACAGTGAACGGCACCAAGGACTTCGCTGGCAACACAACTGTGGCTGCAAAGGCGAACTTTACGGTCACCTTCGCTTCGGGCTTTGTGCAGTATGAACGCTATGATGGTATTGGCGGCACCGCCGTTGATGCGCTGACTGCTGATGGAAAATATCCCAATGCCCCCGATGCTGTCGGTTATCTAAGCACGCTCTACTATGAGCCATTCTTAGACAACTTCGGTGCACGCATCTCGGGTTACATCACTCCCGCAGTCACGGGTGACTACCGGTTCTTTGTTGCTTCTGACGACGCATCTCAGGTCTGGCTCTCCACAGATGATACCTCGGCTAATGCCGCGCTCATCGCCGAGGAAACCGGTTGTTGCGGCGGGTTCGAACAACCCGGTGCGCCCGAAACCTCCGAACCA
This sequence comes from Akkermansia muciniphila, assembly GCA_945867235.1. GTDB lineage: Bacteria > Verrucomicrobiota > Verrucomicrobiia > Limisphaerales > SXQI01 > SXQI01. The sequence goes on along the minus strand of CAMBHS010000021.1, from coordinate 25,857 downwards.
CAACGCCTGCTTGCAGGAACTCGCTATAGCTTCCAAGTCTTGCTTAAAGAAGGCGGCGGCGGCGACTGGGTCAGAGTGGCTTGGCGCGAAGAGCAGGACACCACAGCTCCTGGCAGCCTTCCGATCCTAAGCGGTTCGGTTCTTGGAACTTATATTGATCCAACCGGTCGCAGCGTGATCATTAATAAACAACCCGTCGCTGTGACGGTGAATGAAGGACGCACTGGCACGGTGTCAGCCTTGGCAACGCCAGTTCCTGCGAACGGTGGTCTAAGCTACCAATGGCAGTATAAACCCCCGGGTTCCCCTGGGTTCGTCAATATCGCCGGCGCAACGGGTGCCAGTTATACAAGCGGCCCATTGGCATACGCACTTAATGGAGCTTTGGTTCGTGTGATCGCTGCTACGATCGGTGGCATCTCGGCGATATCCGATGAAGTTCTGTTGACGGTGTTGAAAGATTCGTCAGCACCTTCGGGTCGTCTGCACACCGTCAGCGGCAACGGTGGCGTTCAAATCCGCGTCGATTTCGACGAGGATATTGATGCAGTCTCCGCATTGACAGCAGCGAACTATAAGTTGAGCAAAGGAACCATCACGGGCATCACGGCTTCAGGAGCTCGCGGGGTTATCCTGAACACCTCCGGTCTCGCTATGGGTGACAGCTTCGTTCTCACCATCAACGGTGTGAAAGATCTGTTCAACAACGCGGTGGGTAATGGGGTTCTTGCTGGCAAAGTCAGCACGCTCTCGTGGATTGAAATTGGCGGACGCCAATGGAAAAACACAGCACCTGACGTGGTTCAAATCAGTGAGAATGACTTCGACCTCTACAGCGGCGGAAACGGCTTCTGGAGCAACTACGACGAAGGCACATTCCTCTACGAAGAAGTCACGGGTGACTTCAATCGTCAAGTTCGAGTTGAGTATCAAGATGCTTCCTCGCACTGGGCACGTTGCGGTCTGATGGTTCGCGTCGCAACCGACGAAGGCACAACCCGTGCTGAAGCACAAGAAATTGTTGATGGTTCCCCAGGCCCCAAGGCCATGAGCCAATATCAACAAATCTTCTTGGATCCAACCACCAAGTGGGATGGAACCGGAGCCAACAACGGGCACGAGGCCAATCGTCGCCTCGAACCCGGTGCACAAACCGGCAGTTCCCAGAACAACTTTGGTGGTACGGCTCCTCCTTACCCCAACGCTTGGATCCGTATGGAACGCAAGGGTGATGATCTGAACTACTACAAAGGTATCAACGGAGTCGATTGGGACTTTGTGGGTAGCATCAAGATCAGCGGCCCTGAGTCAGCGTTCACCCCCGAAATGCCTGCGAAGGTGTTGGTTGGAATGATCTATTGCCCAGAAATCGGCAATAACGGTGCAGCGGGTCAAAAGACCTATATGTCCAAGTTCCGCTCCTACAGCGATGGCGCAAGCGCACCTCCTGCAGACCCAGCGAAACTCACCGTCAGCTCTGCTGATGGTAAGGTTAGCGTTAGTTGGACACCTACAGGCGGCACACTGCAATCAAGCTCAGCGGTTGGCGCTGGCGCAGTCTGGACCGATGTGGGCGCTGGTAACCCAGCCTCCATCACCCCGAGCAGCTCGACGCTGTTCCTGCGTGTAAAGAATTAATCACATCATCCCGCTCCTGAGCGGGAATGAATGCTGAATCACGAAGGGCCGGACGAAAGTCCGGCCCTTTTTTCTTTCCCTTTCGTCGAGGTTGACGCACAACATCTGCATTACATTTTCAAACACTCATGCGCACTGCTCAATGGCTCATTGTTGCCTTTTATCTTAGATTGTTGTGCCTGGAGGCCGCACCGTTGCTACAGGTCATGCCATCTACAGAAACAGGATTGGTATTTACCAACATCCTTCCTTCCTCCCGCCATTTGACCAATCAAATCTACCTCAATGGTTCCGGTGTTGCTGCCGGAGATATCGATGGCGATCAACACACCGATTTGGTATTCGGCAACCTATCCGGTCCGCCTCAGATGTTCCGGAATTTGGGGGACTGGAAATTTACCAACGTGACTGCCATCTCAGGTTTGATTGGATCAGTGTCAGATTCAACCGGATTGGTATTAGCCGATATCGATGCGGACAAGGATCTCGATCTTATTTTCAATACAGTGGCTCGTGGAACCTTTATTTATTTGAATAATGGGAAAGGACAGTTCTCGACTCCTTCGGGATTTAAAATTCTCAATGGGAGTGCGGCGGGAATGTCACTGACGTTGGGTGATATCGACGGGGATTCGGATATCGATCTCTACATCGCCAATTATCGGGCTGATACGATTCGGGATCATCCGAACACCAAATTTTCGTTTCGCAATATCCAGGGAAAACCAGTGCTTTCGTCGATCAATGGCAAACCGATCACAGACCCTGAATACACGAATCGATTTGTTTACACCGTGACGGCCGCGGGTGGAAAAGGGAATTTCCAATCGTATGAAACAGGCTTGCCCCACGCGTTGCTTTTAAACGATGGGAAGGGTGTTTTTACGGAACAATCATGGGGCGGCGGACGGTTTCTGAATGAGCAGGGTGAACCGTGGGACGATCCCCCTTTCGACTGGGGTTTATCGGCGTCGTTCCGCGATCTGAACGGGGATGGCTTCCCAGATCTTTATGTGTGCAATGATTTCCAGAGTCCTGACCGCATCTGGATGAATGATGGGAAGGGAAATTTTCGCGCACTCGCAGAAAAATCCATACGCCATGCTCCCTATTCAAGCATGGGCGCGGATTTCGGAGATGTTGACAGGGATGGCCATGACGATTTCCTGGTTCTTGACATGCTCAGCCCCAACCATGTCCGGAGGATGATCCAGCTTTCTGACAACCGCAACGATATGGGTTCTCCAAAATACAGGATTGATCGTCCGCAAATGCCACAAAATTCCTTTTATCGGGGGCGAAATGACGGAACTTTTGCGGAAGTGGCTCAATACGCTGGGTTGTCAGCCACAGATTGGAGTTGGGCCGTGGCGATGGTGGATTTGGATCTCGATGGTTTTGAAGATTTGCTGATCACCAATGGATTCGAGCGCGACAATATGAATATGGACGCGGTGAGGCAGACACAGGAGTTGAAAATGGGACGGCAATCGACTCCCCTTGAAATACTCGGATTCAGGAGCGTTTTTCCGCGATTGAATACACCCAATTTTGCCTATCGAAACTTAGGAGGATTTCGTTTCCAAGACGTGAGTGATGATTGGGGTTTCAACGCTCCAGCGGTCTCTCATGGAATGTGTTTAGCGGATTTGGATTTGGATGGGGACATGGATGTCGTGGTTAACAATATGAATGATGGGGCACTCCTTTACCGCAATGAATCCAAAACGGGACGGGTGTTGGTTCGTTTGCAGGGCGACCATGGAAATCCCCAAGGAATCGGAGCGAGGATCACAGTCCGAGGGGGAGCTGTGGCGGAGCAATCCCAAGAAATGCAAAGCGGTGGACGATATTTATCGAGTGACGCGGCCGAGCGAATGTTTGCAACGGGGGCGAACCGCGCGGTCTCGATCGAGGTGCGTTGGAGATCGGGAAGACGAAGCCTCACGAATGGGGTTTTATCCAACTCCACGGTGACGATCCCAGAAAGCTCAAGCCAGCCCGGAGAAATAATCAAGTCCATGGCTATCCTTCCCTTCTTCACGGAAGAAAACCCAATGTCGTGGGAAGGCAGCAACGAAATGTTTGATGATTTTTCACGACAACCCTTGATGCCTTACCGGTTGGGACATATGGGACCCGGGGTTGCTTGGTTGGATTTGGATGGGGACGGTCGCGAGGAACTTGTGGTGGCACCGCAACATAATGGGGAGACAAAAATATTCAAATGGCGGAATGACCAGTGGCAGGGGGGTTACACCAATACAGGAGCGGTGGTGCGTCCTGGAACTTCTCCGGTTCTTCTGCCGGGGGGTAAATTATTGGTGGGAGTTTCTACGTGGGAGGATGGTCAGCCCGCAGGTCCCGGAATCCTGATCTATCAGTTGAAACCAGATGGAACGGTGGAGGTGGATGGTTCTTCGTTGCCTGCTTTGGCGGCAGGAAGTGTCGGGCCGATCGCGGTGAGTGATGTGGATGGGGACGGGGATTTGGATGTCTGGGTCGGGGGCAGGGCGGTTGCGGGACGGTGGCCTGAGCCTGCGTCGAGTTGGCTTTATCGCAATGACGCAGGGAAATTGGTGTTGGATGAAACGGTCAGCAAGCACTGGGCGAATATGGGGTTGGTCAGCGGAGCGTTATTTGCGGACATCAATCATGACGGCAGGCCGGATCTTGTGACCGCTTTGGAATGGGGGACGGTGAGGGTTTGGATCAATCAAGGCTCGGGACAATGGAGCGAAGGGACCCAAGCGTGGGGATTGTCACCGCATCGAGGTTGGTGGACGAGTGTCGCAGCGGGAGATTTGGACGGGGATGGAAAGTTGGATCTCGTCGTGGGGAATTGGGGTGCTAACACCCCTTATGAAGCGTGGCGGGGAGAAAAGCCGCTCCGAGTTTATGCTGGAGATTGGAACGAGGATGGAACGACGGAATTGATCGAGTCCCACTCAGAGGGTGGCAAATGGCTACCAAACCGACGGATGGATTTCCTCGCCAAAACGTTGCCGTGGTTGAAGGAAAAATATGCCAACCATGCCGCGTTTTCCACCGCGACTGTGGAGGAAATGCTGGGACCGGATTTGCTAGGGAAATCGCTCGTCCTCGAAGCGAATGTTTTGGAAACCAGCGTTTTTTGGAATCGTGGTGAAAAGTTCGAACGGATGTCCCTGCCTATGGAGGCGCAGGTTTCCCCCGTATTTGGAACAGGCATTGCAGATTTGGACGGAGACGGACGAAACGATTTGATTTTGGGGCAGAATTTCTTCGGCTATCAAGGGGAGAGCCCGCGTCAGGATGCGGGGTTGAGCGTGTGGTTGAAAAATGTCGGTGGCGGAAAATTTGAACCCGTATCCTCGCAGGCCAGCGGGATTCATGTTTGGGGTGAAGCTCGTGGTTTGGCTACGGGTGATTATGACGGCGATGGTCGCGTGGATTTCGCCGTGGGGCTTAATGCGCCTGAAGTGAAAGTGTTTCGTAATCGGAGGAGCAAACCGGGGATTCGGGTGAATCTCAAAGGGACTCTAGGGAATCCGCTGGGTGTGGGAGCCAAGCTGAGGTTGGTGGATGCTGCCGGTCAGCGTGGGCCTGTGCATGAGGTGAGGATGGGGGGAGGGTATTGGTCCGCAGACGCCGCAACGCAGGTCATGTTTCTTGACGGTGCCACCCACGTGGAAGTGGAATGGTCTTGGACTGGCGGCAAACAACGGGTGGAAATCTTACAAGGCACCCGCGAAATCACCGTATCGAAAGCTCCATGAGGTCTGGAGCCACAATCGCTCTATTCCGATGTTGCCACGTTTTGTGGTTTTGTTGCTTTTTCTCCGTCGCCCATTCGGGGGTTGGTGGCGCGGATTGGCAAACGGGGCAGGGCTTTCGTCAGATGAAACTGACCCCCCAATCGACAGGGCGCACGGGGTTTACCCAATTATCAAATCAAGTCCTCGGCATTTCGTTTATCAACAAGTTGCCGGTGGAAAAAATGCTCGATAACAACAATCTGTTAAACGGGGCTGGTGTGGCGAGTGGCGATTATGATGGGGACGGGTTGCCGGATTTATTTTTCTCAAGTTTGGAGGGCCGATCCGAACTGTATCGGAATTTGGGAGGATGGCGTTTCACTAATGTGACGGTGGCGGCGGGATTGACGGCGACGAATATGGCAGCCACGGGAGCGATGTTGGTTGATTGGAACGGGGATTCGCGACTCGATCTTATGGTAATGAGCTGCGGGGGTTCAAATGCGTGTTATATCAATTTAGGGGGAGGGCGATTCACTAACGTCGCTCCGCAGGTGGGGCTGGCATGGAAATTAGGCAGCACAAGCATGGCAGCGGGTGACTTAAATGGCGACGGTTGGCTCGATCTTTACGTGGCGAATTACGGCGAGAACACGATCCGATCTGGGATTTCCCTAGCGACACGTGTGGTGAACGGTCAAGAGGTCGTCACGGGTCGTTGGGCGAATCGAGTGAAGATTATTGGCGGCAAGCTTATCGAATTTGGCGAGCCAGATTCCTTGGCATTGAACACAGGGCAGGGCGGGTTCGCACTGGCACCTTGGAAAAGCGGCGTATTTCGAGGCCCAGAGGGTCTTCCACTTTCAGGCGCACTTTGGGACATGGGATTATCGGTGACGATTCGAGATCTGAACGGAGACGGACATCCGGATATTTATGTTTGTAATGATTTTCAAACCCCGGACCGCATTTGGTTGAACGACGGTAAAGGGCTCATGGTTCCGATGCCACAGAAAGCAATCCGGTGCCTCAGCCATTTCTCGATGTCTGTGGATGTGGCGGATGTAAATCGCGATGGGTTGATGGATATTTTTGTTGCGGACATGAAACGCCGCCAACATTCCTCCGAGCTGCGTCAGAGTGAGGCGGCGTCGGAAACCCTCATTCCGGGTGAGTGGGAAACGCGCCCACAGATACGTCAAAACACGTTGTTTTTGAATCGTGGTGATGGAACTTATGCGGAGATTGCCGAGTTTGCCGGTCTCGCGGCGAGCGATTGGACCTGGTGCTCCGTATTTCTAGATGTCGATCTTGATGGGTATGAGGATTTGCTCATCGCGAACGGCCATGGTTTTGATACAGAGGATAAAGACACCTCGAACCGGTTCAAATCCTTGGGCAAACAGCCGACGAGTAGTTCTCGCACAAATCTATTGGGCTACCCTCCATTACGAACGCCGAATCTTATTTTTAAAAACGGCGGCGACCTTCAATTTACAGAAGTGGGGAAAGATTGGGGTTTTAGCTCGATCCAGATTTCACACGGGATCAGTTGCACGGATTTCGATGGTGATGGTGATTTGGACGTGGCTGTCTCTTGTTTGAATGCGCCACCTTTGATCTATAGAAACGATACGGACGCACCACGGATCGCGGTAATTCTCAAAGGGGACGCGCCCAATGTTTATGGCATCGGTGCGCGGTTAACATTGACGAGCGGGGGTCGTGTCCAGACGCAGGAGATGACGGCAGGAGGTCGTTATTTGTCGAGCGAGGCAGCGGAACGCGTCTTTGCAGCGGTTCCTCGCTGGGGAAACGCAGGTTCCGCTCCAGCCCGTTTGGAAGTGCTTTGGCCTAGTGGTAGGATCAGCTTCCTCGCATCAGTTGAACCTAACACGCGTTATGAAGTTCAAGAGGCGAGTGCAGTGGCACCGCCCGCAATTGGAAAGCCGCCCGCCAATGAAAAATCTCCGATGTTCGAAGAGTTCGCTGGGGTTGCGGGCATCACGATTGAGGATCAACCTTTTGACGATTTTTCCAGACAACCCTTGCTGCCCCGAAAGTTGAGCACGATGAATCCACCGATGTTGTGGCGTGGTAATGGTGGAAGCAAAGGAGGGAAATTATGGGTCGGGGCAGGGCAGGGAGGGAAGATGGTTCGAGTCGTGACCGAAGGAGGAGCGTGGCGGCGACAGGATTTGGAAACCGAAGAAGCCCCAACAGCGGCCTTCACATCTGCAATATGGGAAGGAAAGCCATGCGTGCTAGCGGGTGGGTCTGGTTACAGATTTCCTGATCCGTTGGGGGTGCCCATCACCGTTTTTCAGGAAAACGAATCAGGCGTCCCACTTGAGAAAAAGTTTCTAGGGATGACCGCGACGAATCTCACGTGCCTTGTTTCCGGTGATTTTGGTTTGTTCGTAGGCGAAGGAAGTGTTCCGGGTGCGTATCCAAAACCCCTAGGTTCGCGGTTGTATCTTCGTTTAACGGATTCCCAACCCGAAGCTAAGGCGACGGCTTTACTCGCGGGTGCTGGGGTGGTTAACGGTGCGACGGTTGCCGATCTGGACGGCGATGGTAAACAGGATCTCGTGGTGGCAACAGAATGGGGGCCGGTGCGTGTTTATCTGCACCGTCAAGGAACGCTCGTCGAGGTCACGGAGCAATTCGGTCTTGCTCAATATAAAGGGTGGTGGAACACGGTGATCGCAGGAGATTTCGATAAGGATGGTCGGATGGATTTGGTTGCGTCGAATTGGGGATCCAACACGCGCTGGCAATCGAGACGGACTCGTATGTTGCGCATGTATGCAGGCGATTTCGATGCCGATGGGACCACAGAATGCGTAGAGTCCTATTTTGATGATGAGTCGAAGCGATTTGTCCCCGAGCATGGACTGGGTGTTCTCGGTAAATCGTGGCCGCACCTCACTCAAAGATTCGCAACCTATGGGGCATTTGCCGACGCCGGAATCGAAGAAGTGTTAGGAATGAATGTAAATACTGCGTTGGTCGTGGAGGCCAACTGGCTCGAAACCACCCTGTTCTTGAATCAAGGAGGTTCATTCAAAGCATTCCCTTTGCCAGCCGAGGTGCAATTTGCTCCCGTGTTCGGCATGGCTGCCTCCGACTTTGACGGGGATGGAAACCTAGATCTCGCGCTCGCACAAAATTTCAGCGGTGTGCCGAGTCATTTTCCAAAGATGCAAGCCGGACGAGGACTGTTGATGCTCGGAGATGGCAAGGGTGGATTTACATCTCAATCTTCACACCGATCCGGACTCGATTTGGAGGGGGACGGTCGCGCCTGTGTCGCGGCAGATTTTGATGGAGATGGTCGACCGGATCTCGCGATGAGTCAATGGAACGGAGAGGTAAAGGCTTGGAAGAATATCAGCCCACGATCCAAACCATAACACCGTAACCCCGACCTAAACTCAGGGGCGTTGAGGTGGGTTTACGGGCGGCAATGGAAGGGTTTCCCCCTGCTTTTTACGCGCGGGTTGGTATTGTCCGGAACCAAGATTCCTCAGTGGGTCTTTGGATTGCTCCATCTTCATATTTCGGTAAACGACCAACGCGATGATACCCGCAGAACCCACGACGACAACAAACGAGATCAACTTCCAAGGTGCTTTGGAGAGCTGGAGCATGATGAAATCGAGCACCCCTTTAGGTTGTTTCGTCAATCGTGGATGCTCGCTAAATTTTTCCGTTAGAGACAATTCTTCATTCAAAATCGCCAACACCGATTTGGAATCCATTTTTAATATCCCAGCACAACTTCGCACAAATCCACGGATATAAACCGGTGCGGAAAAAACATGATAATTACCCTCTTCCAAAGCGCGGATATGATCCGTTCTGATCTTGGTAATGTCTGCCAATTGGTGTATGGATAACCCCTGCTCTTCTCGAGCAGTTCGCAATAGGTCAGCAACCGTAGGCATCTGGGCATATTGCCGTTGAAAGAGCCAATTGACAAACGCATTTTCTGGCGTATGCCTCGGATTTATTGCGGGGGCATGCCGACATCCAAGTCGATTAAAATTTCTCTAGGTTCCGCACCCTTGTTGGGACCCACGATTCCGCGATCCTCCAACTCGTCCATGATTCTTGCGGCTCTTCCGTATCCCAGACGCAATCGACGTTGCAACAAGGAGACGCTGGCTTTGCCCTCGGTGCGAATTACCTCAATGCATTGATTGATTAACTCATCATCTTCATCATTGCTATCATCGCCTGAAAAACTACTTGAGCTGCTGGACGGTTTCGATAACTGCTGGGTGATCTCGACTTCATAACTAGGCTTGGCTTGTTTTCCGATGAAATCAACCAGAGCTTGTATCTCGGTGTCGGTGATCAACACTCCCTGAACCCTCGTCAGTTTCGCCGACCCAGGAGGCAAATAAAGCATGTCGCCTTTTCCCAGAAGTTTATCGGCACCCATGGAATCTAGAATGGTGCGCGAGTCCACCTTGGCGGCGACTTGGAAAGCAATACGTGCGGGGATATTCGCCTTGATCACTCCCGTGATGACATCCACGCTCGGGCGTTGGGTAGCCACGATGCAGTGAATGCCCGCAGCTCTTGCCATTTGAGTGATTCGCGCGATCTGCATCTCCACATCGGCGGGAGCGACTAGCATCAAATCAGCCAACTCATCGATGATCACCACCACGTAGCTGAGGCGGTCTGGGATCACGATATCGTCATCGCGGGGAACGACGATTTCTTTGTCCAACTCCACGGCAAAACCTTCGGCATTAAGGTCCGTTTTGTCCTTGGATGGGAACAGGGGGAGGTCGGGCTGTTTTGTTTTTACTGGTTCTGGCTGTTTCTTGACGCGTTCATTGAATGACTTGATGTTGCGCACCCCAACTTTGGCAAAAATCTGGTAACGCTTTTCCATCTCATTCACAACCCAACGTAAGGCCAAGACCACTTTTTTTGGATCCGTCACCACAGGCACGACCAAGTGAGGAAGGCTGTTGTAAAGCTGAAGCTCAACCACCTTGGGATCGATCATCACAAAGCGCAGTTGATCTGGCGAAAAACGATAAAGCAGCGAGGCAATGATCGAGTTAATACACACAGATTTGCCGGATCCCGTGCTGCCAGCGATGAGCATGTGGGGCATCTCCGCAAGGTCTGCGATGATCGGGTGCCCATACACATCTTTGCCCAGAGCCAGCGGGATTTGGGCCTTGGTGTTTTGCCATTCCTCGGATTCCAGAAGATCTCGCATGATGACCTTTGTCTTCACGAGGTTGGGAACTTCAACCCCGACGGAACTTTTTCCCGGGATTGGCGCGAGAATATTAAGTCGTTCCGCCTTGAGTGCGGCCGCGATATTATTATTGAGAGCGGAAATTTTTTCGAGTTTTACCCCCGGTGCAGGATGGAGTTCGTAACGCGTGATTGTCGGCCCTTTTGTAATGTCTCCGAGTTGAACCTCGATATCGAACTGTTGCAAAGTGTTCTGCATCAGTCGGGCGTTAGCCATCATTTCTTCCTTCGACTCGGTCGGTTTTACCGTAGGGTCAGGAAGGTTTAGGAGATCGATTTTAGGGAGTTGATAATTTCCGATGAGAGGAGCAGAGGCGACCGTGATGGGTTTGTTCTTTTTGGCTTGTCCCCTAGGTTTATCTGATGGGGCAGGGGGTGGTGGATTGGATCCATCATCGCGCCAAGGTAAATCTGGTTTGGTAGAATTACCTAAAATTTCCGACGTTGTGGCTGCCTTGATTTCACTGGCGGTTATCACTTCCTCGATGACGTGTTCATCCGGTATGACACCGTTTCGTTCGCCTTTGCGTCCGGGTTTGATCTGAGGTTGACTCAGATCTCGAATGGTAAGTGGTGGAACTGGTTTTAAATCCGCACCGAGCCCACCCGGTTTTTCAATTTCGTCCTCGAGTTTTTTCTGTTCCTTTTCAATCCCACGTTTGCGTTTATCTAATTCGCGTAACTTCAGAGCATCTTCCTCATCCAACGCCTCACCAAGATCGACCTTGCGCCGCAGTAGGAATCCTTCCCATTTGTTTCGCATCCATTCCCCGAGTTTGAAATTCGTCAGGTAAAGGAAACTCACCACATAGATTGTGAGGAAAAGAATCGTGGCTCCAGCCGTTCCAAAATGATGGAAGAACCAAACATTCATTAATTGACCGACCAAACCACCCGCACTAGGGGCGTTCAAGTTTTTGGTCACATTGACGAGTAAGTTCGTATACAGATCCAGCAACCCCATGCAGGCCAGCAACAATGTTGCCGACCAAAGCCATCGACGCTGAAGGTAGCTTAGGAAGGAAAGAAGGAATCCCAATCCTACGAAGATCAACAACGCCGGAACGAAATAGGCGGCTGCACCCAGAGTAAAAAAAAAGGTGTAACTGAGCCATGCCCCCACATGGCCAACAAGATTATGTACCTGTGGATTGGGTGGGATTGCGTTAATGCCGAGGTCGCTGCTGTTATGGGTGAACAACGAAAGTGTGAGCAGCAATGAGGCCGCGATCAGAAGAACTCCAATCGTATCATGCAACCCTGTGTGCTCTGTTGAACGGTTGGTCACTTTTTGAGCCATGATCCTTAGACTAAGTCACTCCGGTGGGTTGACAATCGAAAACCAAAAACCATTCCTCAAAGATTTGCTCGGAAGTCAGGTTAGTTTTCAAACACCTACAGGTTATGTAACGGTTATTTGACTCGATTGTCCGCCGGCCAAAGCATTTCCTCCCAAGGCAGGTCGTCAAGGTGCCACTTGTCTGAGAGCACTCGAAGAATGCGACGAGGTCTGAATCCTTCGAGTAAATTCTCGGGTTTCAGGAGGAGTTGAATCCCACTGGAACCGGGGACTGGTTCTACACGAATCATGTCCAAAACTTCGCAATACATTCGGTCATTATTCTGGTCGTAGCAGCGGAGAGATTCCTCGGCCACCAAGGCCGCAACGCGACTCTTGAGTTTGAATTCATTGGTGAGCACGGCATCAAAGCCGCCGAACAAGGTTAGGGTAAGATGGCTCTTTTCATTGTCCACAGTTTCAATCCAGCCAGGGATTCCGTGAACCTTCTGGTAGGCTCGATGCAATTCGGTCTGTTGTGCAGTGGAGAGTTGGCGACTTTCATCATCGATCCAAATGTCGGTGCATCGTCCTGGTCCCTTCAGTGTCGCCACGGTAATATTGATCAACACCGATTGACCCTTAGCAAGATTTGTTAACGTCCCAATGCTTCGACCAGTCCAAATGCGAGTGGCGGGATTCACTTGGTAATTCACCGATTTCTCCGCAAGTTTCTGATCCTGCGTTGAGATTTGAGTGACGGTCAGCAGACCCTTCTCAAGGTTCATGGTTTCTATCTGCCACCTTTTCTGCTGGCTCACGTGATAGCTGAAATCGTCCTCCAATAGAAATGCCCGACTGTAGGCACCCTTGCCGTCCTTGCCTGCTTTCGGATCGAAGTAAAATTGGCCGTGGAGATGTGTCCCGATGGGGATGTCCCTCAGTTCTGCGGGTCCTCCGTGATAACGGAGCGTGCCGAATGAGATCAGGGTAAACAGGTGTGCGCGGTCGTAATCATCGGTTCGCTGGTCGTTCCGCCTGTCGGGACGGAGTTGACCCGTGCGGTTGACATGATCCATTTGGATAAGTTCCCCGGCGAGGTAATGCGAGGATGCCGCCGTTGGAAACTTTCTGGGTTGGAGCAGGAAAGGAGTGGCATCTTTTTTCGCTTCCTCAGCGGCCACGCTTGGAATCGAACAAATCAGAATCGCCAAGAGTGCCATTCCATGGGCAATCCAAAAGTGCTGGGACGGAAGAAAGTGGCCGAGGCAGTTTGCGTTACTGAGTGCCATTATCATGTCACACTAGGTCTGAAAGTGGCCCGAGGCTGTCCACGAATTTCTCCGAGTTCACGTTCATTTTTTGCAACATTGTTAGAAGCAAATTGCTCAGGCGAGCCTTGTCATTCACTGGTTTTCCACAAACACCGTAATGAGCTCCGGCGTTGGCGAGATTGTAGGAACCTAATGTGGGCAAATTGTAATCGATGTGCTGACCGTGTTTGAATCCCAGTGCTTTTCCACCGGCAAAAATGGTGGGGAGATTTGCATTTCCATGGCTGTGTCCATAACTCATACCGCTTCCAAAGAGCACCATGGTTTGATCCAGCAAGGCGGTGTCCCCATCGCGCACGGATGAGAGTTGATCCAAGAAATAAGAAAATTGTTCTGTGATAAAGGCATCGCTTTTGCTCAACCGAGCCATGACCTCTGGGTCCCCATTGTGATGAGATAATTCGTGCCTGGTCTGAGTGATTCCAATTTCCGGTATTGCCAATCCATTGCCTTCCGTCCCACTCATATAAGTAATCACACGGGTCATATCCGTGCGTAGCGCAAGGACGATGAGGTCATACATGGTGCGATAATACTCTCCGGCCTGTGACTTGGAGACATCACGTTGAAAGTGGCTGGTGACTGTAGGTTCAAGTTTGGGCTTGGGGACGGTGAGCCACGCATCCAGACGTTCTGTGCGGATCTCCACTTCTCGAACCGCCGTGAGATACTCATCGAGTTTGGTGCGGTCCTCGCCGCCAATGTCGCGTTTCAACGCACGCGCATCGGTGAGCACAGCATCCAACACGCTATGTCTGCGATTCAAATTACGTCGTCGGGATTCAATTCCACCCTTCTCCTCGCCGAAGAGGCGATTGAACACGTTTTTGGGGTTGTCCTCTGCCGGAAGCGGCACCCCATCTCGTGACCATGACAAAGTATTGATCACATTGCCGGGTGTGCCGGTGCCGCTGGCGAGAGAAAGTTCGAGCGACGAAAAACGGGTGTGAGCAGAGGAGACCTCGGCCATCAGTTGATCACATGACACGCTGTTGCGATACGCCCCTCCTTCTTGGCTGAGCTTGGCTCCGGTGAGCCACAGATCCGCGCACACGTGAGCCGTCCCCAATCCACCGGGATGGTGAAGTCCGCTGATCGGGGTAATCTGTGTGCGATGTTTTTCGAGGGAACGCGTCGGCCCACTAAATTCGTATTCTTTTCCCGCTTTTGTGATCTGCCATGTCAGCACATTCACGCCATTGGGGATGTAGACGAATACCGCGCGGCGAGGTTTGGCTTCAGCTTCTGCGGCCAAAGCACGCAGCGGTTTCATACAATCGAGCAGTGGCAATGCCACCATGGTTCCCACGCCTCGAAGAAAATGTCTCCGATTCAAAAGCCAGCGTTGAGTGAGAATATTGCTCATATAAACTTTTAGGTTCACCGCTGTTGAAATAAATCGGATGCTATCAATGCCTCCACCATGTCGCGAAGTCGATAGTTGGTCATTTTATTTTGTGCAGCCAGTGTGGTCAGTGCACGCCGGTCGTCAATAGTTAATGTGCGGCGCAGAGCGTAGGTGGCCAGTTTTTCGGCAAAGGCAATGGCGAACTTGTCAGTGTCTTCGACCAGCAAATGCTTCAACTGCGAGGCATCAACAAAGGATCGACCGTCAGGCAGAACTCCGCTGGCATCTATCGAGGGATTTTGTCCATCGCCGTCTCGAACGACTTCCTCCAATCGCCATCGTCCCACTGCGTCATAATTGTCAAATGCCAATCCCAAGGGATCAATCTTGCGATGGCAGGACGCGCAATTTTCGTCTGTTTTGTGGGCTTCAAGTTTCATCCGCAACGTAGCTTTTGGTTTTCCGACTGGGGTCGGTTCAATGGGTTTTACGTTGGCCGGTGGGGGTGGAGGAGGCTTGTTGAAGATCGATTCGAGCACCCATTTTCCCCGATGAACCGGTCGGTGTCTTTGTCCGTCGGAGGTTAAGCTGAGGATGCCGGCTTGAGTCAACAAACCGCCTCGATGATCTTCGGGTCGCAGGGCGACACGTTCAAAGGTATCGTTTTTCACTCCTCGAATTCCATAATGTTCGGCTAATCGGGCGTTCAGCATGGCCCAATCCGAGTGAATAAATTCGCGGATGCTCAAGTTTTTCTCCAACACCTCGTTGAAGAACTTCCATCCTTCAGCAATCATGCTCTGCTCAAGGTGCCCGTCATAATCAGGATAAAGTTTTTTATCCGGTGGGAACATTCCTACATGGGTCAGTTGGAGCCATTGATACGGAAATCCTTTTGAAAAGCGTTTCGCCTTGGGATCGCGCAACATCCGTTCAGTTTCCATACGCAATACTGCAGGTTTATGTAGCTCTTGAGTGCGTGCCAGTTCGAAGAGTCGATCGTCGGGCATGGTGCTCCATAGGAAAAAGGAGAGGCGGGAGGCGAGCTCCCAATCGTTGAGTCGGTTTTGGGATTGCTGAGCAGATCCCTCGACGAGATAGAGAAAATCTTTGGCGCAAAGCACGGCAGCCATCGCTGTTTTCACTGCGGGTGCGAATGTTTCTCCGCTCTTCAATTCGCTTTCGACAAGTTTCACCAATCGTTCCAACTCTTCTTCCCGAACGGGTCGGCGAAACGCTCGATCGGTCAAAGTGCGGAGAATCACTCTGGCCTGAGCCAAATCCTGCGTGCCGGTTGGAAAATATTTCTGCTGCTGTGGGGTAGGCCACGCGGAGGCTAGCGGCCCGGTAACCTCGACGAAATCTAAAATGAGGAATGGACGAATCGGGATGCCTTGTTCGTCCGTCAGCTTGTACTGCCAGGGCTGCTTCCCGGTGTCTGAATCCTTGATCGTTGTGAAAAAACGTCCTGCATCGAACCGTCCATGCCGAGGCAGATTCGAGGGTCCTTTTGCATCGCAGGTGAGGCGAATATCGTGATGACCCGCAGGCAAATGAAACGTGAAGTCGAGTATTGCTGGCTGGGCTTCAGGGGTATCCACGTCCTGCTCAAAAAGCATCCGGTCGAGCCCTTTTGCATACACGGATATCCGGGGAGTGCGACCTTGGGGCGGCTTCATGCCACTCACCTTGATCCGCATCCGATACTCGCCCGTAACGGGAAATTCGTTACCGATGTCCAACCCGTCATTGGGCCATAATTCCACGCGAGCCTTATCAGCAATACCAAGTTTCTCAGCTTTTTCCTTTTGCTGCCCATTATACCTTAGGTCGAAAACATTTCTATTCTTGGTAAAAAGTTTTGGGGCCGCAGCAGGGAATGCTTCATTGAGCACAGCTTCGGCGGCAGCAAAATACTTCTCAATGTGCGATGGTGAAAGTGACAGGATAGCTCCAATCCTTTCAAATCCCTGCCAGCTCGGATCTTCCGGAAGTCCGGTTGGATCGGTTACATCATAGGTTATCCCGAGCAAATCATGAATCGTATTCGCATATTCCTCTCGGGTAAGTTTATGGAATGTGACCCGCTCGCGTTTAGAAAGCCGGGTTGCTTCACCATTTTTGAGCTGTGTCGCGATCCATTCCACGATCCGAAGCCCCTCTCCTTCCTTGAGTTTAGATTCCTTCTTGGGCGGCATTTCCCCAGAACTGATTCGCTCCATCACATCAGCCCAATGGGATGCGGGGATTGGATTCGTGAAATCGCGCGCAAGCAAATCCAGTCTCAAATCGCCTTTCTGTAATTCGTCACCATGGCATCGAATACAATGTTCCTTGAGGAATGGATGAAGGACGGAGTTAAATTCCGTAGGCTCGCCCCAGACCTCAGTCGCGATGAACAACAGACCCCCAATAATAAATGCAGGCAGGCTTCGGGGAACCATTTTGTTGCGAAAAGATAGAGTCAAAATAGAATCAAGTATGGATTCAAACCGTTGTTAAAAATTGGAACCAACAACCCCACCCTATTCTTCAGGACGTGGGTAAACAATGGGCGAAGGAAAGCGCATTAAGTAACCAGTCATATAATGTGATCGATAAACGGTAAGTCGTGGTCTGGAAATTATGCAAATCAACTTCTCCAAGGTCAAGCTTGTCACGTCGGCGTAGTCAGATCATCATTTATCTGAACCATGAGCCGATCTCCCAACCGACCCTTGTCCCGTCGTCAAGCGATGCAACGCATCATAGGGGCGGGGGTTCTGACACTCAGCCAGGAAAATACGTCGAACGCTGTTCCCTCGATGCCGAATAAAAGTGTGCGGCAGGAAAATTCCCTGCCCGGAACACGTGAATGGATGTTGGATCGAACTCGGATTGATCCTGTCTCACGTTACCGATGTCCATGGATCGAAGGCTATTGTTCCAAAACGAGCGTCAGACGCGGGGAATTTATTTCGTTTCATGTCAGCACAAATCCAGTTTCCAAATTCACGATCGATATTTATCGGCTTGGCTATTATGGAGGTACAGGAGGCCGACTGATGAAATCATTGGGTTCCTTTCAGGGTCGGGTCCAACCGGAACCTGCGGTGGATCCGAAGCGATTGAGATCGTGCCATTGGGAAGTAGCCACCCGGTTGCGTATTCCGCGTCATTGGATCAGCGGAGTTTACGTCGCGAAACTGACTGCAGAACGTGAAGGATTGCAAAGCTACGCCATCTTTATAATCCGGGATGATCGCAAGGCGGATTTTGTGTTTCAATGTTCTGATTCGACTTGGCAGGCTTACAATCGGTGGCCGTCGCAGTTTTCACTGTATGACGATGGAAAATCACAATGGTATTGGGGAGGAAATGTGCAGGTTGGTTTTAATCGACCCTACGGGAAGTATTGCCAGATTTTAGATCAACCGTTGTCTTTGGGTTCGGGAGAATTTTTTCTGTGGGAGTTTCCATTCGTTTTCTGGCTTGAGGAACATGGATTCGATGTGACTTACATTTCAAATCTGGATACACACGCCGATCCCAAAGGGCTATTACGTAGCAAGGGATTGCTGAGTGTCGGCCATGACGAATATTGGAGTATAGAGATGTATCGCAATGTCCAGGCGGCGATCAAAGCTGGAGTCAATGTAGGCTTTTTTTCCGGCAACGCGGTTTGCGGACGCATCCTTTTTGACCCAATGGGTCGAGTCTTCGAGCGGGTGGGCGTTTTTGGTCCCCCCGGAGGAACGAGGGAATTTGATTCCATGGCCTCGATCGCTCACGAACGCCCTTACGGAAATGAACTTATCGGTGCGCACAGCACGGGCCCTGTGACCGGAGGATCAGACTGGATTTGCACCCAGCCAGAGCATTGGCTCTATGAGGGAACTGGAATGAAAAAAGGGGATCGTATTCCGGGTGTGATCGGTTGGGAATGGCATGGAGATCCGGCTCCGATTCCTGGACTGGAAATTGTCGCGACCGGAACGACACACGACGCTCCCGGGAAACCCAACGGAGGCGTTTACACGGCCACAGTGTATCCTGGATCGAAAGGGAACTTCGTTTTCAATGCGTCCACCTGTTGGTGGGGCGATGGACTCAGTCAACCCCCGGGTTACATCCGTCCCAAGGTTTACACGGAACCCAAAGGTCCAAATCCGTTGATCCAGCGCATGACTTTAAATGTCCTGGAAAGGATGTGCCAACGATCGAAGTCGAAATCAAAAAAAACCTAGGTTGCGCGATAAGAAAACAAAAAACTCGAACGAGAAACCCATCGAATATGAATTACATCTCCACAATGGTCAGCTTGCATCCGTATTTCAAACCCCATACCGGAAAAATGGAAACCGTGCTGGAACTGATGCCGATGTTCGTCGCTAGAACTCAACCGGAAGTCGGTAACTTGTTTTATGAATTCACTGTTAATGAGAACGAGGTTTTCTGCAGGGAAGGATATGTGGGGGCAGTGGGCGTGTTGGCGCACCTTGCCAACGTCCACGATTTGCTGGAGGAGTTATTACAAAGTGCCACCTTGCATCGCCTCGAAATCCACGGACCTGCCGCAGAGTTGGAAAAACTTACTGAAGCATTTTCCGGCATGAGTCCGATATATTACACCTCGGTTTGTAGTGTGAAACGTTGATGGATCTGTCCACGTTGTCCTTTTAATCAATTCCCTCCTCAATCAAGGCGAATCCAGAGCGCGCATTTTTACCGAATTTAATCTCGGGGAGAAGAAGTGCAGACGCGATGAGAATCAGTCCCGCGCTTGCCCAGCCCAACGCTCCAAGAGAGAAATGCCCAACGAGTTGAAAGGCTGCCAATGGGGCTGCCACTCCTCGGAAACCGGTCAGGAACGTGTGAACTGACATGTAGTCTGCCACACGATGGGCGGGGGCGAATTTGGTCACCCATAAGCTCCACGCAATATCTCCGCCACCATTCGAAATCCCATAAATGATCGACCCGATCCAAAGTCCCATTCGATCATTGGTGGTAAAAAACATGAGTATTCCGATGGCAAAACCCAGATTTAATACGACGCGCAAAACAAAAAAATTGATGCGATCAAACAGCCAAGCCCAAACGGGACTCAGGCAAAATCGGGCGATGTTAGGCAGGACGCCAACGAAAAAAACCACGTCTGCGGTTGAAAGTTGCAGGCCGTGGCGCGGATTAGCCAGCATCTCGATGCGCATCGGGTTCATCATCAGGTTGGCGAAACCCATCAGCATCCAACAGATCAGGGTGCGCCGAAAAATCTGGTCTTCCCTGATGAATCGGAAGGATCTGAACGGATGGGTTCCGTCAGCATTTGAAATGCATGTGGAAGGGCAGCACCGGAGATGCCACGCGGCGAAGAGGAATGCGGCGGCAATAACGAGCAACAATTGTCGATAGTATTCGAGATGACCCCCAAGAGCATCGCCGGCATATTTTCCAAAAAGTGCGGCAACCCCGATCCGAATCATGATGCTGTGTGAGAAAAGTTTCCCCCGCATGGCTGCGGGATAATTCTCTTGGTAAATATGGGTCAGGAGCGGCACCACGCTGGATGCTGCGGCCATTGACAGCAATGCCCCTAAGGTGAATACGGGCAGGGTGGGGAATAGTGCCATCACGAAAAGCACAATGGCCCCAAGGATCGCCAAACGGGAAGCTGCCAAGTTGGCTGGCCAACGAAGGTGCGCCACACGAGTGACCACGAGAGGGCTCAACATCAGACCAAGACTGCCTCCACTGGCGATCAATCCTTTGGCTATGGCTCCCGCATGAAACCAACGGACGGCTATCAAAAGTAGGAATGTGCTTCCTGCCGATTCAATGATACCGGCAGCAATCGCCCTCCATCGCTCGTGGCGATAAGTGATGCGCATTGCCTCCTCTGTGCCCGTGGAGATGGTTTGATCCTTCATCTGCCTGACTTACGGGGCACCATGACTCCATGATGAATGGGATCTACGGATGGAGAACTTGGGGCTCCGTCAATTTGCATTCGACGATAGAACCTCGTCGATGCTTTTGCCATCGCTATCCCCTCGGCGCATCTGGAAAGGCTGACTGTTGATAACTTCCTTTATGAGAATTGAAAATCGAAACTGGTTTTGTTCCAGAGATTTTAGAATTTTGTCCACAGCACATTTGTCGTAATATTCGATCCCTCGACCCAATGCATAGGTCAACATTTTTTCGCTGATGCAGCGGAGGAATTCAGTTCGTTTTTGTTCCTTGAGGATTTTTTTCAATTCAGCGGGACCGCTAAACACCTGACCACTTACCAGTTTGCCGTCCGCTTGGATGGGGAATTTACCATCCATTTCTCGCCAAGCCCCAACAGCGTCGAAATTCTCGAAACCAAAACCGATGGGATCCATGCGTGCATGGCAGGAAGCACAGAGCGGTTTTTCACGATGTTGTTCCATGCGTTGCCGAACCGAACCAGAAAGAATGGTTTCCTTCTCCTCGCTCAGCAAAGGAACGTCAGGGGGAGCGGGAGGGGGTGGGGTTCCAAGAATATTTTCCAAAATCCATTTCCCTCTTTTCACGGGCGATGTCCGTGTAGGATTGGAGGTCAGCGTCAGGATGCTCCCCTGCGTGAGCAATCCTCCGCGTCGGCCATCCTTAAACGTCACCCGTTGAAATTCATTGCCGGTGATTCCTTCAATCCCGTAATGGATCGCCAATTTCTCGTTTAAAAATGAATAATCCCCATCGATAAAGTCGAGCAAACTACGATCTTCCTTCATGATGCTGCTAAAGAAAAGTTCGGTTTCCTTTTCCATCGCCTTACGTAATTCATCATTGAAGGAAGGGAAGGTTTTTTTTGCGGGAGTGGCATTAGCCAAGCCTCGAATTTGCAACCATTGTGAAGCGAAATTGTTGACGAGAGTTTCCGACCTCGGATCCTTCATCATCCTGTCGATCTGTTTATTGAGGTTTTTTCTGAGTGCTTTCTTGGAGGCCAGTTGGATCAACTCCTGGTCCGGCATGGTGCTCCATAAAAAGTAGGACAGTCGTGAAGCGAGGCTGAATTCACTGATCGAGTGAACTGATTTGGCGTTATCGGGATCGATTTGAATTTCTCCACGAAACAAAAAATGAGGAGAAACCAAGGCGGCTTCCAAGGTGAGTTTAATGGATTCCTCGAAGGAATCCCCTTCGTTCCTACCCCGCTTATATAACTCCACTAAGCGATCGGTCTCCGCACGGGTTACCGGACGCCGCCATGCGCGGGTGATGAACCGGTGGATGATTTCCTTGGCATAGGATTCTGGATCTTTTTTCGTTGAATCCGCGAAGAAAATCCTAGTGTGAGGTTCTGGATACGGCATCGGACCCAGCGGACCCACCAACTCCATGTAGTCAATAAAGAGATTCCGGTCACGCCGGTTCGCATTCGGTTCCTTCTGATTGTTGTAGTTATTCAGATACGCCATTCCAATCCGATGCGAACCCGGTTCCAAGTGGAGGTTAAATTCGTAAACCTGCGGACGCCTATCCACTGCGTTCACATTAAAAATTTCGAGCTTTTTGTCGTTAATTTTCAATTCCATTTTCGGCAATTCAGGACCTGCTTTTTGTCCCCATGCTCGTATTTTGATCGAGTAATTTCCCGCCTTACTTACCTGTGTGGTCGTAAAAATTTCGCTCTCGCGGAACAATCCCATCGCCGAGTCCCCGACGGGATTAACAGCCTGGTCATCCCCTACTTTTTCCATTTTTTCTGCTTCAAATTTGCGGGTGGGACCACCTAATTTCGGGCCCCCAATGACGACGGCGGCATCCATGATATTTTCCGCTGCCGCTAGGTATTTTTCCAAAAGGATCGGTGGCATTGAAAGCACATCCCCGATGTTGTCGAAACCATAACCCACATCATCCTGAGGGAAATCAGCCGCAGGTTGAAAATCCACGCCGACAAGGTCGCGGACGGTGTTGTTGTATTCCGTGCGATTTAACCTACGAATGGTCACTCGACCCGGATCAGGATTTTCACAAACGCTAGAAAATGCCGTGTTCTCAATCCATTGAGCAATCAGGTCCCGTTCAAGTGCGGTAGGTTGAGGTTTTTCCTCCGGTGGCATTTCTCCTGACCGAACGCTCCTCAGAACCCCCAGCCAAGGTTTCACATCAGCGAGGATTTTTTCGACGCTTTTGTAACCATCCAAAGCGATATCCCCTTTGTGTTTTCCATTGCCATGGCAGGCGTAACAATACTTTTCGAGGAGAGGTTGGATATCGCGGTCAAAACTGGTTTGAGCTGCTTGAGCCGCATTCTGTTTGCCTTTCGAGGCCCCCATCAGCTCAACGCTTCCCCAAAGAGCCATCGCCCACACGATTAATAAATTCCAGTACATTTTACGTTTGTTCGGGTAATTGATTGAGATCTGTATCTGGTAGAATCTACCCTGCTCTATAAATACTGCAACGTTGGTTCAGGTTGATGTCTGTTTGTGTATGTGAAACAGAATTCCTTAGGAATAAAATAAAAATCTACGGTTTGGCTTCCAATGAAAGGACAACCTCGGCTTCCTTCTTTAACTTTTCAATATACACCGGAAGATTGCGTTGAATCGCAATTTGTTGGAGTTTGGTGCGCACTTTTTCCTTCATCGGGGCGGCAAGTTCGAGCTTTTGGGCAGGAAAATACTCGTGCATTTTGATGATATGAAAACCAAATCGAGTGGACACCAAATCGCTTACTTGGTTGGTTTTTAATGTAAATGCAGCCGCGTCAAATTCCGGAGGCATCTGTCCACGTGCAAAAGTGTATTCGCCCGTCTCATGCTCGGGGGAGCGATCATCCGAAAACTCCTTGGCGAGTTTTCCAAAATCATCCCCGTTTTTTGCACGTGACAATACCTTATCTGCGGTTCGCTTCTTTTCCTCAATCGCTTCTAGGGGAAGTTCGGCTTTGGTGAAGGGATCTTTGTAAGAAAAAAGAATGTGGGAGCCCCTCAAATGCTCAGGCTGCTGGAACGCATCGGGATTATCTTTGTAGAACACCTGCACTTGTTCGTCGGATATCGCATTTAATGGTTTTAGTTCGCGTTCAATCACCGCTTTTACGAGGGATTGTTCGTGCATTTGCGCTTCGAATTTGGCGACGGTCATTCCCATGGCGATCAATTGGTATCGAAACGATGCTTCGGACACTGCTTTGGATTTCGCGTCGTTCACCAACTGGGTCGCGATTGCTTGGGCTTCTTTTTTGTCTGCGTCCGTCACTCGTTGCAACAGGAGTTGAGAAGCAACCAATCGATCAAGGATGGTTCTCTCTGCCTGTTTTTCTAGGTCGGGAGAAACCTTTTCGCCTGCTGCGATCCGATTCGCTTTGAAGGCTATCACCGCCTCCTCCACTTCACTGTAATTGACCTTGATTCCCTTGCCTTTGGCGACCACGCGGTCTTCAAACAAGGATTCTACTGCCATCACCGCTGGACACAAAGCCAACATCACCGCCGCTACGATGACCGTCTTGGAGAGCCAATGTTGGTGACAGGATGTCATCACAATTTAACCACGCGCACGTTGCTGATGTCGGGATCTTTTTGGATTTCTTCCAGCAAAGCCGCAGGAGGCACACTATCCAGATTCAAGACTGTCAGAGCGTTGCCACCTTCATTGTCGCGGCTCAGGCTCATTCCCGCGATATTCACATGATGACGCCCCATCAGCGAACCGACATACCCCACGATCCCAGGACGATCCTTGTTCGTCATCAGGAATAGCACACCCGATGGCACTATTTCCACGGGACGGCTGTTCACGCGCACGATTCGGGGATTTGTTTGCGATCCGTAGAAGGTGCCGCCAGCAGATATTTTTTGGTCGCCCGAATGAACCGCCACATGGAGCCACTCCACGTAGTCGAGTTCCTCGTTGGATTTAACCTCATCCACGGTGATGCCGAGGGATAATGCCAGTGATCGCACGTTGACCTGGTTCACGTCCTTCCCACAGGCACTTTCAAGAAAACCTTTGAGAACGGAACGAGTTATGGGATCGCTCGGGAGATCTGCTGCCTTGCCTCCAAAAGTAACCACGACGCGGTCATTGCGTTTAGGTGCCAATTGAGAGGCGAGACGTCCGAGTTGAGTCCCGAGATATAGATAAGGTTTTACGATCGCGTAATTCTTCGCGTCTAGGTTTGGCAGATTCACCGCGTTACGAACCTCTCCTTGTAACAAATACGCCGTGATCGCCTCGGCAACTTCGATGCCCACATTTTCTTGCGCCTCCTCCGTGCTCGCGCCGAGGTGCGGCGTCATGATCACTTGAGGCAATTCACGTAGAGGAAAATCTTTGGGCAGAGGTTCCACCTCGTAAACATCCAAAGCGGCTCCACCCACTTGGCCTGACTTCACCGCATCATACAAATCGTGTTCATTGATGATCCCTCCCCGGGCACAATTGAGAAGGCGCACCCCTTTTTTCATCTTCGAAAAAGCAGAGGTATTCAGCATACCCTTGGTCTCCTCAGACATCGGCATGTGAACCGTGATAAAATCACATTGCGGATAGACGTCCTCGATTTTATCGAACAACTCGACCTGCAACGCCTTGGCACGAGCCAAAGCCAGATATGGATCGTAGGCCACGACGCGCATTCCGAAAGCGATCGCGCGTTTGGCTACTTCCGTTCCGATGCGACCCATGCCCAAAATCCCCAGCGTCTTGTTGTAAAGTTCGGTGCCTTGAAACGATTTGCGGTTCCATTCCCCGGTCTTCATCGACATGTGGGCCTGAGGGATTTTTCTCGCCAAAGCCATGAGCATGGAGAAGGTCAATTCAGCCGTGGAAATTGTGTTCCCGCTCGGAGTGTTCATTACCACGATTCCACGCAGCGTCGCCTCATCAACATCGACATTATCAACACCCACGCCAGCCCGGCCTACAACGCGCAGTTTTGGAGCGTTTGCGATGACGTTTTTTGTGATCTTTGTTTCTGACCGGACAACAATCGCATCCACCTCGCCCAGCAGGGGGATCAACTCCGCTTCCGAAAGTCGTTTGTCCAGCACTGTCACCTTGAATTCTTGGCACTGTTGGAAAAGGAGAATGCCTTTCGGTGAGATCGGATCACAAATCAGAATATTCATAACAAAGATGGAAAATATGTGTGGGAGTCACTAAAACTTCAATGCTAAAACCTTGGATCGAGCATGGTCGGTGCATCCCGAAGTTGTTGGTCAATTTCAGTTCCAAAGTAAACTCGCGTCTTTGTTTTTGGTCAGA
>CAMBHS010000020.1 GCA_945867235.1 Akkermansia muciniphila | reverse complement strand
GTCACCTGTAGGCGTTTGCCCACGAGTAGATTCAATCGGATGATCAATTTTAGAACTCCATTCCTCGTCCGGAAAAAATTCCCCATGACTGGCAAAAACGTGCAATTCTCGATCGTTTGATGGAACAAATGAAAAACCGATATTTCGATCAAGAGGACGACAATGGTTGCGAAAGTGAGCCTCTGAAATTTCATTCCGATTCGATTCGCAATGGAAACTACGATCTTCGATATCCACGCGAACAATCAGTTTTAATCCCTCTGAAATATTTCCGCTATCAGCAGTGAATCGAAAAAATGTCGTATTGGCTTGGTGAACCATACCTGCTTCGATCTTAATACTGACCAACCCACCTGTAGCGGTCGCCACTCGGTAAATCCATTTGGGTAAGGGTGAGCGATCAAATGATACGAGGTGAATTTCTTGCAATTCAGTAACCAAGCCTCCTGCATCCACCCAGATTCGTGCACGTTTGACGAAAACATGCCTGTCGACAGGTAATGTTGGGTGGAGATTTGCGCCCAGTAGACAGTCATACTTCGATTTTACTTGTCCTAGGTGCACACAAAAACGAGCCATTGCTCCGCGTCCATTTGTCAGGAGCACCATGGGCCACCGTGCAGGATCACTCAAGGATTGCGGAATGAATATCGGGCGTTGGCTCGCTGCGGGTTCTCCACTCAGAAAACAGAGTTTGCTAAAAATCCTTTTGGGAGAGGAAATGAGAGGTTCCAAGGTAAGCGTTGCTGCCGACGCCATGCTTAAGTTTGCAGGCGCGCGAAACCAAACCACATTTCCGTTTTTTACTTTAACGGACTCACGTTGTCCTAGTGGGGGATGATCTTGTATGATCAGATTAGCGCGAAAGGGGTCTTCATATCTGAGCAACAACCAATGGTTCGGTGGAATCATTAAAATCCGTCGCTGGTCGGATTCTTGCCATGTGATGACCTGAGGATACTTCGCATTCTTGGAGTTGTCGTCACTCAGCGTTAGTTCGTCAATGCTGGATAACCATGTGACCGCATTTTCATCCACAGACTGAGCCAGTTCTTTCCAGTAAAGGTGTCCGAACTGTTCTGGACTTAATACCTCTTGTAATGCTTGAAACGCAAACGCGGCTCGTGCTCTTGCTTCACGATACTCCTTACCAGACATTCCCTGCGGATTCTGGTGATTCGCCAAGCACAAGGCTTCCATCGGCTTGAGAGACCACGTAACGACATCGTCCGAAATCATTGGATGAAGTTCTGCGGTCGCATTGCTGAGCAAATTGTAACGAGGACATCCAGCACTTTCGTAAATGTGCCGATAGAGTTGAAAAGTGTGATTTGCCAAAGGATCGAGGTTGATCAAAACCAATAGGTCGTCTTCGCCTTGGGAAGATTTCCGATTCAAAGCGTAGATGGGGGAGGTTAACTCGCTCCAACGTTCTGTTTTTACGTCGTCGAAAAAGCAGGGATGGTTTCTGAGAATGTTATTGATCCGAGCTAATTCCGCGACAATGTTTTCTGAATCACCCCAACTTAATCCCCGGCTGCTGTGGACATTCACTTTTTCCGCTGCCAACCACTCAACACCGCAAGTAAACCCGTATGCACCTCCCACACTGGTCAATGCTGAAAGTTCATTGCGAAACAGAGACCATTCACGCCCCCGCATTGCTAATCGATCATTATCATGCGTTTCGCTGTAATGGACCAATAGTCCCCATTTCTCACTGTGCTGCTTACAATGATCGAGGTATCGGCTGACTTCGTGCGGTGAATAATTTTGGAAAAGTTCCGAATAAGCCCATTGCATGCCGCCTTCTTGCACCAACGATTGAGTGGCCTCCCATGACCCACCGAGTCCTTCCAATAGGAATACTGTCTCCGGATAAAGATCCCGGACACGTGCTACAATAAACTTCCAGCAGGGCACTGGGATTTTGTATCCCGCATCGCAACGAAATCCGTCTACTCCGCGTTGGCACCAGGTTAAAAAAACTTCAGCCATGTATTCCCACGACAAGGGTAAACCATGATCCAACTCAGCCAAATCTTCCCAAACCGTCCCCCAGGCACCCGGGCTTTTGAATTCGCCTTCTTTTGATCTTAAAAACCATGCTGGGAAATTATCCATTTCCCTCGAACCCCACCCGGTGTGGTTAATCACGACATCAAGAAAAACTCGGCCATTACGACGGTGGACTTCGGCCGTTAGTTCACAAAATTGTTCTACTCCGGTGGTGAGTCGATCGAACTCAACCAAGGAGGGGTCGATCGCTGCCAAATCCTGACACGCATAAGGGCTTCCGAATCGACCAAAACGTGCATAAGTCGTGGGGGTGGGATTAACCGGCAGCAAATGTAAAATTCGACAACCAAGCCTTTCAAAAATATGAGGTAACTCTCGCTTTAAGTCGCGGAACTTTCCCGAGGGAGGAATTACCGCATAGCCTAATTTATCCAAAGAGTTGAGTTGATGGACAAGAGATTCGTCCATCGAGTGACGCAGGTTTTTCGTGTCACCGAACATGCGCGTGAAAGCACAATAAATGGTGTTTGCCGTGCGTGTGTGATTGGGATGAACGCTTATTTTGTAATTCGCTCCGTCTGGCCAATGCGGATTATCGTGATCATCGCGAATAAAGACTTTCGCTTCAAAAAAACCGACCTCAGCCAGCGCGACAGTTATGTGCCAACCGTTTTCATCCTGAATCATTGGCACATCACGCCAAGCCGACTCCGGTGGAGGACTATCGAAATGAGTTTGCCCAGACTCTGATTTTGCCACCCGCTGCCGATGCTGGGCAATCGTGATTTGCCTTGAGATTTTGCCTCGCCCCAGCGTAGTTCTTAAAAAAGCTGTTCCATTAAGCAGCGGCGTGGTTAGCTTGAAAGTTAAGCAATCCCCTACAAATCGCACACAACCCCCGTCAGGATGTGGGTCCATTGTCACGGTCGACATTTGCTGCTCCTTTTAATTCATGAGGACTCCCAATCCTAACGATTCAAGGGAAAGGATCGCCCAGCAAAGGAGATAAATCTGCTCACTCCGCAACAATCTTCCAAACCTTACCGGATTTCCCGATCAGGCTATTGGAAGCATTTGTCATCACATACAATTCCCCATCTCCATCCTCACCGAAGGCGACAACATGAGCTCCGATGCTACCATTTTTCAATCCTTTAGGTTCCATTGTTTCGATAGTCCATTGATCACCCGTTTTGCTCGGAGGTGTAGCGACGTAGATCACTCCATCAGGTTTCGCCCATACACGGGACCAATCACCAAAGATATATTTTCCAACCAAGTGCGGCAGGGCTTTTCCTCGGTAAATATATCCACCTGTGATGGAGATACCCTTGGAATCTGGATCTTTTTTGAAAACATTGAAATTTTTATATTCAAAAATAGGATCGGTAAACGCGCGGCCGTCGAGGGCTTTGGTCGGCATACCTTCAGGCACTTTTGTCGCATCTTTTGGATTAAACCCATGGAATCCTTCACGCGCGTTCCAACCGTAGTTCCCGCCTTTCACCACAATGTCCACCTCTTCAAATGCACCCTGACCTACGTCGCCAACATACAATTGATGTTTGCCTCCTCGATCAAAGGAAAACCTCCAAGGATTTCGAAAACCGCTGGCAAATATTTCAGGACGACCAGGACCCTTGGGGAAAGGATTGTCTTGAGGAATGGCGTATGGGTTACCATGGTCGACGTCGATCCTTACGAATTTTCCCAACAACGTCGTCATATCCTGCCCATTGCCAATTGCCGCATGACCGCGTCCGATTCCACTCGTGTTGCCGCCATCACCGACGGAAAGATAAAGGTAACCCTCAGGACCAAATGCAATACAACCGCCGTTGTGGTTCGCGTAAGGTTTGTCGATCTGCAACAAGACACGTTCTGAGGACAAATCAACCTGGCGAGGATTGGTTTTTGATAATGTGAACACCGACAAATGCATGGTGCAATCCCATTCCACTGGGCCACCCGTCCTGAGAGGAGCAGTATAAACGACGTAGACCTTTTTGTTTGTTTTAAATTTGGGGTGCAGTGCCAAGCCGAGTAATCCGCGCTCGTCGAATCCTGCATTTAATTTGGAAAGGATACTGCGAACATCTAAAAATAATTCCTCACTCTTGGTTCCCTTCGCGTCCAGAATTGAAATGGTTCCGGCCTGATCGACAATTAAACTCGCTCCCGTCTCGGTAGGAAAATCACACAATACAACGGGTGATACAAAACCAGAGGCGACTTCGCGGAGTGCGACACCTGTGGCAGCATGCAAAGTTCCGCAAGAAATGATCAGCAAAGAGCTCAAAACGGCTCCGAGTGATCCTCCGAATAATTTCGAAATGGAATTCATTAAAGTCATGTTACGAATTCCGTCATTGAAGCAAAACAAAAAACGCCTGACAAATACCGTTGACGGTTTTGGGATGCATGCTAAGTTTTTCCCCCCTGAGTTCCAGAGTAGCTCAATGGTAGAGCAATCGGCTGTTAACCGATCGGTTGTAGGTTCGAGTCCTACCTCTGGAGCCAATCTTTATAGTTTTTAAATCTTCTTGATTTGCTTCAATCTTATTCGACCAAGTTGGGGTCGAATTGGATCGATTCCATTTCCGTTGGATCACCCCCCTATTCGGTTTTTTGGGTAATCAGCTTGGGAATTGGAGACAATTGTTACTAATTCCACATCGGAACATTTTTGCTTCAAGGCACGGACTGTTTCGTTCATCCCTGTCAATCTGAGATCTGGATCCAAATCGGCGAGGGGAGTCAGTACGAATGCTCGGAAGTGGGCTCGCGGATGGGGCAGGGTGAGTTGTGGGCTGTTGCGGATTTCGTTTCCGAATAGGATTAAATCTAAATCCAAGGATCGCGCTTCGTTGTGGATTGTTTTTAATTGGCGACCCAATGATTTCTCAATGGCTTGCAATTTGATCAGGAGGCTTTCAGGAGTTTCCTCCGAAGAAACGGTCAAATGCACCGCAACATTGATGAAATCAGGGCTACCTAAAGGGCAATCGACCGGTTTAGTGGAGTAAAATCGAGATGATTTTAGGGGGGTGACGGAAAGTTTTTCCAACGCCCCGATTGCAAGGAGGATTGTGGACAAACTGTCCCCCAAGTTGGAACCCAAGGAGATATAAACCGAATGCCCGATTTGTTTTTCAGCAATCGTAGGCTCAAAAGTTTGGCAATGGGGCAGACTTGATTATTGTAACCCCAGAACGTGTTGCATGTTGTAAAGTCCGGCAGGTTTTTGCGATACCCATTCGGCTGCTCGCAGGGCTCCATTGGCGAAGGTGTCGCGATTAGAAGCTTTGTGGGTTAATTCCACGCGCTCACCCAAGGTGGAATAAATCACCGTATGATCGCCCACTACATCCCCACCACGAATTGAGTGCATGCCAATTTCCGCATTGGTTCGTTCTCTTACGATACCTTCACGCCCATGCCGAATGACTTCGTTGATCTGCTGTCCGCGGACCTCGGCTAAAATCTCTGCAATCGTCATGGCTGTGCCACTGGGGGCGTCTTTTTTTAACCGGTGATGCATTTCCACCACTTCTAGATCAAATGCCGGGCCGAGTATTTCAGTCGCCTTCCTAACCAGCCAGAAAAGTGTATTCACCCCAATAGAATAATTGGAGGACCACACCACCGGAGTTTTTTTGGCGCTGTCGAGGAGTCGATTTTTTTCGTCTGCACTGTGACCTGTGGTGCCAATGACTAAGGCTTTCCTGTGCAGGACGCAAAGGTCTGCGACTTCGGGGGTGACAGAGTGAAAGCTGAAATCTATTACAACGTCGGCGAGATCAATCAAAGCAGAAAGGTCATCACCGGCATCGACAGCTCCCACAATTTGAATCTGGGTCATCGGCACGGCACACGCTAATAACGCCTGCCCCATTCGTCCCTTGGCTCCATTGATGATTACCTTGGTCATTTCAATTCAAATAGTGCGGCCAATTTCTATGATGGATTGGATTTGGAAATTCCACACTCAACCAAAGTTTTTTGTAAAATGTCCCGGTTTTTCGTTTCCATCGCGACAAGAGGGAGTCGATATCCGTCGGTGATCAAGCCCATCATGGCGAGGGCGGTTTTGACAGGAACTGGATTTGTTTCGATAAACAGGTTTTTAAACAGGGGATAATACTGGGTGTGAATTTTTAATGCAGCGGCAGATTTCCCCTCAGTATAAGCATTAACCATTTGACTGACTTGTTTGGGAATAATGTTTGAAGCCACGCTGATCACTCCGTTTGCTCCTACGGCCATGAAGGGCAGGGTGAGTGAATCGTCGCCACTTAAAATGGTGAATTTCTGACCCACAGCCGCCCTCAATTGACTCACTCTATCGGGTTGCCCACCGGCCTCTTTAATTCCGACGATGTTTTTGAAATCCGACGCCAAACGTTTGACCGTTTCAATACCAATTTCTATTCCACAACGACCTGGGATGCTATACAGGATGATGGGAAGTTTGGTAGCCATTGAGATGGCCTTGAAGTGCTGATACAAGCCCTCCTGGGTGGGTTTATTGTAGTAAGGCGCAACCTGCAATGAGCCGTCTGCCCCTATTTTTTCTGCTTGTTGGGTGAGGTAAATCGCTTCCTCGGTCGAGTTGCCACCCGTCCCTGCCAAAACTTTGACCTTACCTCCAACCATGTCCACCGTGAGACCGATCATTTGAAGATGTTCTTCATAGGAGAGTGTCGGAGATTCTCCCGTGGTTCCAACCGGAACGATCCCATCGACGCCGCCTTTGATCTGTATTTTTATCAATCGCTCCAAAGCGAGGTCGTCAATCTCTCCGTCGAGGAATGGAGTTACGATTGCTGTGTATGTTCCATTGAATTTTATCATGAAAGTTAAGTATGGTTCTACACTGTCCCAATTGAGGAATGTTGGCGAGTCTGCATTTGTTTTCTGCTCTCAAGATTGCAACTCACCCCGCGAGCTTGATCTAAAAATGAGTTCGGAATATGATTAAACAAGATGAAGATAATTCCCAGAACTTCCCGATTTCTTATTTCCATAACTCTACTTCTGGGACTTTTTTGTGGGTGCAACCAGCCGCGAGATTTCAATGGTCAGGTGTTCATCGTCACTGACGGGGGAGAAAGCATCAAATTAGGGTTGCTTAATATCCACGTGATTACCCAAGCGGATATCAAAAAGCTGGCTCGAAGCGTCATCGCGGATCATCTCAAGGACCAGTTGAATCAGGCAACAAGTGAAGCACAACAGAGAAAGGATGATGAGACTTGCCGTGAATATGAGGTTGAACTGGATCGATTAATGTCCTCGGGTTTACCGGGATTAGGGGTAGAGACCATAAAGAAGGATTTGTTGGAACGAAAATTCAGGACTTCGCCAACTCCTGGACTGGTTGTGAATCCAGCACCCTTATTTCCGATTGATTTAACGGAACGCTTATTTAAACAATTGCCCCCTCCGGAGACTAAAACTGATGCGGATGGGGTATTCAAAGTAAGGGCGATTCCAAGTTCATGGGTGATTGTTAGAGCGAAACGACGAATGGGTCCCGACATTTCTACTTACTTGTGGGTGGTCCCAATCGGAACCACGGTTCATCAAGGACGGCTACTTATTTCAAGTGACCTCAATATAGTCAATCCCTCAACCCTGCTAACCACTTTAGGAAATATGAATGGGGAAACGGTGACTCCATTGCCGCTGGAACCTGTTGCTGTGAGTTCAGAACTGGCCACTTGGATCTTAAAATCTAAGGAAAAAACGAAAAACTCACTTGCTACGACGAAGGTGAA
Source organism: Akkermansia muciniphila (assembly GCA_945867235.1). GTDB lineage: Bacteria > Verrucomicrobiota > Verrucomicrobiia > Limisphaerales > SXQI01 > SXQI01. The sequence goes on along the minus strand of CAMBHS010000020.1, from coordinate 21,898 downwards.
AATGGAATCCGATGAGACGCAGTTTCTTAGTGTTTTAGGTATTCAAGAAAATACCAAGGCCGGCGAATCAAAATCGATCGGAGTTGAAGGTTCCTCGTCCATCCCCGTTCGGTGGATTCCGAAAGGTCGGTTCCAAATGGGGAGTCCGGAGCTAGAGGCAGGACGGTTTAATACCGAAACGCTGCATGAGACGATCCTGACACGAGGTTTTTTTATGTCGGAGATTGAATGCACCCAAACACAGTGGGAAAAACTCATGGGAAACAATCCGAGCAACGCCATTAATCCATTAAAACCTGTGGATCAAATTACTTGGGACGAGGCTCGTCTTTTTTGTCGAAAACTCACCGAGTTACATAACACTTCAGGAATCATCCCTGCTGGATGGAAATGGGAACTCCCCACCGAAGCGCAATGGGAATACGCTTGTCGTGCCGGTTCTACAGGCTCTCAAGCAGGCGACCTAGAAACCATGGCATGGTATCGAAACAATTCCGGGAATGAATCGCATCCTGTAAAAACTAAACAAGCCAATGCTTGGGGGCTTTATGACATGCATGGTAATGTTTGGGAGATGGTGCTTGATTGGTATGCAGAATATCCGACCCACTCAGTGACTGATCCTACGGGGGCACCAACAGGTCCCAATTACATCGTTCGAGGGGGAGGATGGGGAGACGAGGCTAAGATTTGTCGATCGGCTCTGCGCTCCGGGGCACCCCGAAATTTTCGTGACGGTTCTCTTGGGTTTCGGCCTTGTTTGAGTGCGTTTTGGCAAAGTGTGCAAGATTGAATCAGTGATCGGTTCCACCCTTCGTGAATAATACTGCCTATTGTTGCCGAACTTTACACCGCTGGCTCGTAACCCTAGGATGATTAGGGTGACGGATAAACGCAAAATTAGAGTCGTTGTAGGAATGAGCGGAGGAGTTGATTCCTCCTCGACCGCCGTGCTTTTGCAGGAGCAGGGATACGATGTTATTGGCATTACGTTGAAGGTTTGGCCCCAAGACTGTGTTAATAGAGCGGAGGATAAGTGTTGCGGCCCGCAAGCGGTCATGGATGCCAGGGCTGTTTGCCACAAGTTGGGGGTTCCTTATTACCTCGTCGATGAATCTGAGGAATTCCAAAAACAGGTCATCAACTACTTCGCCGAGGAATACAAAGCGGGTCGCACACCGAATCCGTGTGTGATGTGCAATGAAAAGTTGAAGTTCGGAACCTTATTAAACCGCGCTCGGCAATTAGGTGGCGAGTTTATTGCGACGGGCCATTATGCCCGAATTATGCCAAGTGAGGATGGCACCCGAACCTTGTTGAAAAAAGGCCGTGATCCACGAAAGGATCAAAGTTATTTCTTATTCTCACTGCGTCAGGATCAACTCTCACACACCTTGATGCCCTTGGGCGAATTGACAAAGGGAGACACTCGCGAAGTGGCTCGGACGGCCTGCCTTAAAACGGCTGACAAGGAAGAAAGCATGGAGATTTGCTTCGTTCCGGACAAAGATTACGGAAAGTTCCTCACTTCAGCAAAATTGGTGGAGAAACATCAGGGAGACATCGTTAATCTGCAAGGTCAGGTCCTTGGGAAGCATGAAGGAATTGAATTCTATACCGTGGGACAACGCAAAGGCTTGTTTCTAACCAGTGTAAAACCGCTTTACGTTATCGAATTGGATGCAGAGACGAATCGAGTCATCGTGGGAGAGGAATGGGCTCTGGAGAAAGACACGTTTGAGATTGATCGATGCAATTGGATTTCATTTCAAGAATTATCCGGTCCTCTAGAGGTGACGGTAAAAATCCGTTACAATGCGCCTGCGATTCCGGCGACAATCGTTCCGCTTCCTGGAGCTGAAGCTCGAATTGTAATGCACACGCCACAACGTGCTGTGACGCCCGGTCAAGCCTGCGTCGTTTACCAAGAGGATAATGTATTAGGTGGGGGATGGATCAAGCGTGGTGCAACCTTAAATCATAAACCAGAGCTGAGTGCAGCGGAAAATTTGAACCATTGACGAGCACAACCGATGTCGTTCATTGAAACGCGCCACTTCGGTGCGAGCGAGTCTCGTCTTGATTCAAGTGCAAAATTGGGTTGGTTTTCCCTTGCTCTAGAGTTGCAACTCATCTAGCTTCCAAGACCGTTTCTGCTGGAACGGTTTCTTTTGTTTTACGGCGGGTTGGTAGCTCAGTCGGTAGAGCAGTGCCCTTTTAAGGCATTGGTCGTGGGTTCGAGTCCCACCCAACCCACCATTCACAGGAAGGATAATTATTAGGTTGTAGTTTTCATTGTTGCCCTCAACTAGGCAGATCTCCGATCTCATATTATTTTTTAGGGAACAAAAAAGGTGAGGTCTGCTTTTCAGCAAACCTCACCCATGAAATACTGACTCGAATGGTTTAGTTACCCAGTTGGTAGGTCAGGACAATTTTTCCATCCCCGGTTAGGGCGGCTGTTTTTATCGTCACTTTGCCTTCGGCCCCACCACCTAGCCACAACATGATGAACTTCACATCCCCAGTTGCAGCGATCGTCACGGTTTTATTTGCTGTATCCACCACAGCAGAGGCGTCTTCGGTGAATTGCGCATTTAATGCACTACTGACGTGGGCTTTCACTACCACAGGAGCCACAGCGAGGGATCGGAAGACTTTGATGGAGTCCGCCACGAACGAATCATTGACCAGAACTCGTGCCCCAGTGGTGCGGTTTTCTGAATACAATTCTAAGTAGGCAGATCCACCCCGTTCATACCAAACGATGCGGACAGGATACAATCCTGTTTGTGGAACTACGAATTCGTGAATCTCGTTGTTGGCAACACCCCCATTGTAAAAGGCAAGTGGTATGGTGGTATTGTCGGTAAGGCTGGTGCCCACGGTGATCTTAAAGCCGTCATCGCTCAGCACTCCAATCCGGTGAACTCCAGCAGTGAGTTCAAAATAGCCAGACAGTTCCACGGCAAAGTCGTCGGTTCCATTGACATCGGGATTAAGACCGGGGACTAATAAATCTCTCGGGAAATTACCTGAGTCTGATTCAGTTCTGTCGCTAAAGTTCAACACATCGACGGTGAACTCGGTGGTAGCAAAAACCGGAAGGGAGGAATTTGCAGCGAGTTGAGCGTCCGCCCTGAGAAGGGAGTTTTCCATATTGGAACCCAAGGGAGCCTGAACCATGCGACCGTTGAATCCGGGTAGCGACCCGGTGCCCGCAGCAGCAATACGATTGGCCACATCCAATATTTTGTAACCGAGGGTGAAGGTCCACGTACTTGTTAGGGAGACGTTCAGGTTGTCCTGATAAACCAAGCTGACATTTACTGCGCTTGAGGTCGGGGTCGAGTCCGGCAATCTATAATCAACGGTCGCCCCTTGAGCGGTGTAGGTGACAGTCGCATTTACGGGACTCCCATTGACGCTAAGAACAACGGAACCTGTTTTAACGGAGGAGTCTCGGTTTCGGATTGTTGCTTCGACCCGAGGTCCAACGGTTTTCACGGTGGATCCGGTGAGCGGAGTCACGGATTCAACTGTGGGACGTTCTAACCCAGGATCTGCTACGGGCACAAATATAAGGTAATTTTGATACATCACACCGTCGCTCAGATCGGAGGAAACCTGACGTAATCGCAAGGTTGTTTTACCTGCGAGACGGAGGATGACCTTATTCTGACCGAGCGCGTCGGTCAGTGGGGTGTTGCGGAATTGGTATCCTGACGTTGTTGCGGTGAAGGTTCCTAGTTTTTTGACGGTTTGATCGGCCGCCGCTGGATCACTGGTCACTAATTCAAGATCGGCTTGAACTTGCGGGATATTAACCACCGATTCACGTAGGTAAACTTGGTAACTGCCCCCCTCGAAAGTGCGGGTGTAGTTCAGCCATTCATTGGCAACGATATCTCCAACATCGTAATCATAAACGGTGGCGGCTGCACCTCCTGCAGCGACAAATTTTTCACGAAGCACATCAAGTGAATGTTGCATCCGCACATGATCCTCGGGGCGATAAGCGACATCCCGATAATCTCCGCGAGTGTCTGAGTAATCGACATCAGGGGTGCCGACCTGATTGGGATACGATCCTGACGTAGGTCCGGTATTTTCTGCCAATGGCAACGGGTTGTCGAAATAGCTACCGAAAGCGAAGTTGTAATCCTCAACCTCAATAACCAAGTTTGAAGCAGCAAACGTATCAAAGTAGGTTGCCACCGAGGTCGAAGCATTTTCACTGTCTGTAACTTTACAAATGGCGACATAGGTGGTGTTGGCTACTAATCCGCCCAATGTGGCTGTGCGAGTTCCGGCAGTTCCGGAAACGGTCAAACCATTACTGGTGGTATAGGTGGTGCCATTCAGAACGACGGAAATTTTGTTGTTCACCAATGTTTGATCATCGGAAACCTTGAAGGAGACTTGGCTCGACGTGGGAAGGAATGCAGAGGAAGTCGGAGGATTCACCTCACTAATGATGGGGGCTACGTTGGCGATGACTGGCGGAGCTGAAACACGAGCGTTGTCATAAATGACCGTATACATGTCATTGGGAGCCCCTTTGTCAAAATCTTCGTAACAATAAAGAACGAAATTACCAGCACCCAAGAACGGACCCGCTGGACTGTCCTGGCCATCAGCCATGATGTCTGCGGATGGGGTATCGATAAACGTCATATCGAAAAGGATCGCTTTGGTTGCTTTGTCGATCACCTGTCCGTTAATTTCCACATTGCCATCCTTGCCGATCAACGTGAGTTTGAGGATGACATTTGAATTCGCGATGGGCTCGGCTGGGTTAGCAGCGTAGAAGTATTTGCCAATGCCCTTGGTGATAAGTATATCGGTGGTCGATTTGGCGATTCCATAACCCGCTAAAGAACTGGCTGAGGATGCGGTCGGAATGAAGGCCAGAACAGCGAATGAATCCTTGCCGTTGCCGTCCACTAAATCCACGCTGAATTCTACCTTTTCTCCTTCGGATACCGTGTAGATTTTTGAAGATTTTGTACTCGCGGAAAAAATGGCTTGCCCGACAGGAGGGAGATTGAAATTAAATTGGCCGTTGGCCTCGGTTGGTATCCCAAATCCCGGGATAAAAGTGAAGTCAGCCCAGTTGCTTTTTGTATTATCGTCGAAATCATCCAGAAGTGTATTTTCGACAACATAAGTCTCGGCATTGTCAAAAATCACTTCATAGGAGCCTTGAGGAGCATTTTTATCGAAGTCTTCGTAGCAAAAGAGAACGAAATTTCCCAAGCCGGACCAAGGGGTAGCGGGAGTGTCAGATCCGTCGAGCAAAATGTCGGCTTCGGGCGTGTCTAAGAATGTTTGTTCAAAAATAACTTTATTGCCGTCATCTTTATCCAATAATTTAGCATTAATAAGGACATTATTGCCTTGGCCTGTCAGCGACAGCACCATGGTCACGTTCTCATTTTTTAACGGCTCGGCCGGGTTATCGGCGTAGAAATATTTTCCGATGCCCTTGGTGACCAAAATATCGGTGGTCGATTTAGCAAAACCGTAGCCCCCCAAGCTGCTCGCTGTGGAGGACTTGGGAATAAACGCGAGAACGGCGAATGCATCCTTACCATTACCCGAAACCAAATCGACGCGAAACTCTACTGTCTTGCCGTTTTCAACGGTAAAAGTCTGAGATGTTTTTGTGCTGGCGACGAACAAGGCTTGGCCGGCTGGAGGCAAAGTAAACTTGAACTGCCCATCCTTTTCCACGGGTAAACCAAGACCAGGGACAAAGGTGAAATCGGACCAGTCTGTCTTAGCGTTATCGTTGAAGTTATCAAGAACCTTGGCCTGCAATGCCGTTGTCAGTGTATACAAAACCATGAGCACAATCAGTGTGCTAAAGGCTTTTTGGATTCGTCGATTCATAGTCTTTTGTTCCTTCAGAGAGTAGGATGATAAGGTTTCTTTATCATAGATTTGTGGGTTCGTTTGGCACTTTCATATATAATTGCGTCAATTGTCAAATATTTTCTTGTCAAATATTTTCTTCCGGCATCGGAAAAAAAGCGTGAATTATCCTTTGGCTCGAACTTGCTTGGCAGTTGAGACAGAGATTTAATGCCTGTATAAATGAATCGTGAAAAATCTCAAAAACTCTTTGCTCAAGCACTGAACGCAATTCCAGGTGGAGTCAATTCGCCGGTGCGCGCTTTTCGGGCAGTGGGCGGCGAACCTTTTTTTGCTGTCCGTGCACAGGGAGCAAGGATTTGGGATGTGGATGATAATGAGTATCTGGATTATGTCGGAACTTGGGGGCCGGCGATTCATGGTCATGCGAATCCGGTAATCATCGAAGCGATACGAGAAGCCGCTGGTCGGGGAACCAGTTTTGGAATTCCGAACCCGCTTGAGGTAGAAATGGCGCAATGGATCATCGATGCGGTGCCATCGGTGCAGAAGGTGCGCTTATGCAACTCTGGGACAGAGGCGGTTATGTCCGCAATCCGGTTGGCTCGTGGATTTACCCAGCGGGACAACATCATCAAATTTGAAGGCTGTTATCATGGTCATGTAGATTCCTTATTGGTGAAGGCAGGCTCAGGGGCACTGACTTTCGGGAATCCTGATTCTGCGGGAGTTCCGAATGCCTTTGTGCAGCATACTCTAGTCGTTCCCTACAATGACGAGGCAGCGGTTCGAAGGGTCATGGAAGCTCATCGAGGTAAGGTGGCCGGCATTATTATAGAACCCGTCGCAGGCAATGCGGGGGTGTATGAGCCGCGTCCCGGTTTTCTGGAATTCCTGCGACAGATCACATCGGAACACGATACGTTGCTTATTTTTGACGAGGTAATGACTGGTTTCCGTTTGGCTCGAGGCGGTGCCCAGGAACTTTATGGCATCACTCCGGACCTCAGTTGTTTTGGTAAGATTATCGGGGGAGGTCTGCCCGTCGGGGCTTTCGGTGGACGACGCGAAACAATGGATTTTCTCGCCCCTTTGGGCCCAGTTTACCAAGCTGGAACATTAAGCGGCAATCCGTTAGCGATGGCGGCAGGACTAGCTTCCCTCAAATTGTTGAATCGTGAGACTTACAAGCAACTGGAATCATCGGGCGAGGCATTAGAAAAAGGTCTGAGGGAGATCGCCACATTAGCAAAAGTGCCTGTTACTGTTAATCGAGTCGGTTCGATGATTTGCGCCTATTTCACTTCGGGGTCGGTTTGGAACCTTGAGGATGCTATGCGGAGTGACCGAGTGCGGTTTGCTAAATTTTTTCACGGACTTTTAGAGGAAGGAATTTACGTGGCTCCATCACAATTCGAGGCAGGATTCATCTCCACAGCTCATGGGGGCGTGGAAATTGATCTGACGTTAAGGGCTATCGAGAAAGTGATGTCTAAATTATAAGCAGGGAGATTTTAATCTGGCAGAAATTAATCCTGACCGGTGAATTTTAAATTATTATGAGGGTATTGGCCATTGACCACGGAACGGTTCGAATGGGGATCGCATTGAGCGATGAACTGGGAATGTTGGCGCATCCACATCCTTTTATCGCGGCTGAGCCGTTCACCGAATTTTTGAAACAATTAAAAGTTTTGTTAAAGAACAACGAAGTCGAACAAATCTTGGTGGGCATGCCTCGAAACATGGATGGTTCCTATGGATCAGCGGCGCTGAAGGTGCAGGGATTTGTCGCTGTCTTAAGAGAATCCATTGTTACACCGATCAAGATGTGGGATGAGCGTCTGACATCTACACAGGCGAACCGAATGTTGAGTGATGTCGGGATTAAAAAACACTTGCGAAGAGAAAAAGTGGATGGCATGGCCGCTGCGATATTGTTGCAAAGTTATCTGGAGTCCATCTCAGGTTGATCCGATTCGATAAGCCGACAAGAAGCCGTTGTGAAAGATTCTTTGACCCATAGGACAGCCCCCAGTCAAAAACCCAATGAGCCTAGTATTCCTGGGGCAACCGTTCGAATTCGTTTGGACATTGCTTTTGACGGAACGGCGTATCAGGGATGGCAATGGCAGCGGATTGGAACAGGGGTTCAAGATAAAATTCAGCAGGCAATACACAACGTTTTCAGAATTGACCTACAAGTTTACGGTTCGAGCCGAACGGACACCGGGGTTCATGCTTTAGGAATGGTGGCCCATGTGGACCTGCCATCAAGTGTGGCAAAATTGCCTCCGGGAAAATTAATGCTCGCGATCAATGCACACCTGCCTGGTGACATCAGGATCATGCGGACACGCGTTGTTACCAAGAATTTCCATGCCCGATTCTCCGCGTCTGGAAAGCAGTATCGGTATTACGTCTGGAATCATCCGAGCCACCTTCCTTCCGGCATCAATACGTCATGGCATGTTCCCTACGCTCTCGATGTAGTCGCCATGCGGGAGGCGGCTGCGTTGGTGGAAGGAACTCGAGACTTCCGAGCCTTCGCTGTCAACACGTCCTACCGGAAAAATAATACGATCCGAACGGTGAAGCGTTGCTCGATCCAAAAGGTTGGATCGTTGCTGACGTTCGTGATTGAAGGGGATGGTTTTCTCTACAAAATGTGCCGAGGCATTGTGGGCACCATCATCCAAATAGGGCAGGGGAAGTTCAAACCCGAGGACATTCCGAAAATGCTCGCCTGCGAGGATCGACGGATGGCCGGCATGACCGCACCTGCGGCAGGACTCACACTGTGGAAAGTTTTCTACAGAAAGAAGAACAATTCGAAGGCGGATACTAATCAATTTGAAATCGAGAAGGAATAAAGATGCACGTCGTCATCGTGGCACCAGAGATTGCTCCAAACACGGGTAACATCGCCCGAGTGTGCGCGGCGACACGATCAACTCTGCACCTTATCGAACCTTTTGGATTTCAACTGGATGACAAAACGCTTCTCCGTGCAGGTATGGATTACTGGCAACACGTCACATGGTCGCGTTGGCCGGACTGGCAGACTTTCGCTGCTTGCCTGAAACCAGAGGCTCGACTTTGGTTCATTGAATCGAATGGTCCTCAATCTTATGCAGAGGTGAGTTATCAACCGGATGATTACCTTATCTTTGGAAGGGAGACCGCTGGAATACCGAAGTTGCTCTTGGAACAGTATCCAGACAGGTGGATCCGAATTCCCATGATGAATCCGTTGTCTCGATCGTTGAATCTTTCCAACTGCGCAGCCCTAGTCTTGTATGAAGCATTACGCCAACAAAATTTTGTTGGAGAAATACCCATTCAACCGCTGTTTAAGAGCGTTTAATCCTTATTGGAACCTGAGCATTTCTTCCGCGTGTTGTCTTGCGGCAATGGTTTGACCTCCGAGCATCCGGGCAATTTCCGTGATCCGTTCGTCGTGATTCAGCAACGAAATAATGGATGTGGTGCGCCCCTCGTGAACCGATTTTGTGACCACAAAATGTTGAACTGCAGCAGCGGCGACGGGTGGCAAATGGGTAATGCAGATGACTTGGCGTTGTCGGCCAATTTGGCGCATTTTTTCGCCCACAACGTAAGCCGTCTCGCCTCCCACGTTGGCATCTAATTCATCAAAAACAAGGAGAGGAATCTGATCCACGGAGGCTAGGACGGTTTTGATGGCCAACATGACGCGTGCCATTTCCCCCGAGGAGGCGATCAATCGCAAAGGCTTGGGAGGCTCGCCGGGATTGGGCGAAAACAGAAACTCAGCAATGTCGCTACCCGTGGCGGAGAGGGTGGTGGTTGCCAAGGCTATTTCAAAGTGGGATTGCGGAAAACCCAAGTCTTGCAATTGTTTTTCCACCGCATTTTTGAGACTGGGAAGGAGATTGCGACGGGAGGTTGCTAGTTCGCAAGCCGCACTCAACAACAGTTCATTAGCTTTGTGAATCTCGATGTTAAGGCGTGTGATTTCAGTTTCCCTTTGTTCCAAGTCGGCAAGTTGTGATTTTGCGCGATGACCAAATTGAATGACCTCCGCAAGAGTGGATCCGTATTTGCGCTTCAGATTATGTAACAATGTTATGCGGTCCTCCAGTTGAGCGACGCGATCGGAATCAATATCGAGTTTGTCGGAGTAACCCGACAACTCGTGACGAAGATCCGACAATTGTTCCATTACTTGAAGGTGATTTTCTGCCATTGTCTGGGTTCTGGGATCTAATTTACGCAAGTCCACCAGCTTTTTTCCCAGCAATTCCAACTGCGTGAAGACAGAAAAATCTTCGGAGTCTAATATATTAAGACCTGATTGAGTCAGGGTGGCCAACTTCACCGAGTTTTGGGCTCTGTAAAAATCTATTTCTAGTTCCACTTCCTCATCCGGACGCAGGCCTGCATTTTCAATTTCGGTCGCCTGAAAACCCAGCAAATCAAGTTGTTGCGCGTAGGTTTTTTCATCCACAATGAGTGCGGTTTTGGAGGATTCTAACGCGTTACATTTAGAGAGCAGAGCATTCACACTAGAACGCTGGTCGGTCAAATTACCGTAGGCGTCCAGAATTGCGAGTTGGTGTCTGGGGTGCAGAAGTGATTGATGATCGTGGGGGCCATGAATATCGATGAGAATGGAGCCTAGTTCCACTAGGGTTCCCAGTGTCGTTGGGGAGCCGTTGACAAACTGGCGGTTTGTTCCCGCAGTGGTGAGGGTGCGCTTGATGAGCAGCAGGTTTTCCTCGCACGATTCAAGACCATTGCTTTCAAGCAAAGCTGCCACCGAGTCCGCAACTCTCGTGACATCAAAAGTGGCTTCGACAGCGCAACTTTCAGCTCCTGTTCGGATTAAGTTTCGATCGGCTCTTTCACCTAGAACTAGGTTGAGACCCCCGATAAGCAAGGACTTGCCCGCGCCGGTCTCGCCGGTGATCGCGTTATACCCTGCGCCGAGTTCGACGCGGACATCCGAGGCTAGTGCTAGATTCTTGATTCGTAACAATGTGAGCATAGCAAAAACTATGAGCCTGATTCTGGTCTCTGTGATAAAGTGAACCAAGATTATTTGTGTTGCACCATGATGAAAGGTATAGAAAACAAAACGATTTCAACGGGTGATTAAGTTTATATGGGAGTTGAATTCACTTTTCTTGGGTCCGGCACTTCACAAGGGGTGCCTATTATTGGTGGAAGTTACAGCCAAGCTTTTTTAGCCAATTCAAAAAACCATCGGACACGGCCTTCCATTTATGTAGCGACTCCGGAAATTCAATTTGTGGTTGATACCACTCCTGAGTTTCGGTTGCAAATGATCCGGGAAAACATCAAACATCTTGATGCTGTTTTATTCACTCATTCCCATGCCGACCATGTGATGGGGCTCGATGATTGCCGTCGGTTTTGTGAAATGAGCGGCAAATCCCTTCCAGTTTATGCAAATGCCGCGACCATGAGTGATCTACGGCGGGTGTTTGCATACGCTTTTGATGGTCGCCCGATTCCATCCGGGTATTTCAACCCGAACCCAATTTTAATTGAAGGAGAATTTTGCCTCGGTGATCTCACCGTCACCCCGTTGCCCTTACCCCATGGATCCACGACCACCTTGGGTTTTCTTTTTAGTCAGGGTTCAAAACCAAAAATGGCGTACCTGAGTGATTGTAAGACTGTCCCTGATGAGGTTATCAGTCGGATCAAAGATGTGCCGGTGGTTGTTTTGGATGCCCTCCGACGTGCTCCTCACCCCACCCATATGTGCCTTGACGAAGCTCTGACCATGGCACGCCGAATTCGGGCTTCAGAGACCTATCTGACGCATCTGACCCATGATTACGATCATGATGTGGACCAATCTGAAATGCCACCTGGCATTTGGTTTGCTTATGATGGGTTGCAAGTGATCATCAAATAATCCATTGCGACTCTATGCTCCTTTTAAATTCCAATAAACATAGGACACGGACTGATAGCACGGTTGTGAGGCTATTGAATCCGTCCACGCGAAATTTGTTGATCGCAGGGGTGGTTCTCGCTCTTGGGTTTTGTGGATTGACGCAGGCTGCTCCGATGACCGCCGCTGGGCTATTAGGGAAATCCGTTGTTATTGTTTATAACAAAGCGTTACCCGAATCGAAGGAACTCGCGGAATTTTATGCGGAAAAGCGTTTGGTTCCCCGTCATCAATTACTGGGGTTGAACCTGTCCAAAGAGGAATCAATCACTAGAAAGGAGTTTAATGATGAGGTGCAGCGACCCTTGTTGAAATTTCTCGAGAAAAACCATTTGCTCAGTTTTAAGCCTGCAGCGAACTCAAAGGATTCTGGAGAACTCGTCTTAATCGAAACAGCATTACGCTATCTGGTTTTGTGCTATGGCGTTCCTGTGAAAATTCGTGCCGAGGCAACATTGGTGGAGCCAGAAGCGGGTTCCCTGCCAGAACTCCTGCAGGAAAATCGAGCTTCGGTCGATAGTGAGTTAGCATTGATCCCTTTGATTCACAAAAAACGAATGCTGACGGGTCCCTTCAACAACCCTGCTTATGCGGCGACGAACACCGCACAACTTCATGCGACGAATGGAGTCATTATTGTGGCTCGGTTGGATGGGCCAAGTGCCACCGTAGCGAAAGGCTTGGTTGAAAAAGCGATTATCGCAGAAAAGGATGGGCTTTGGGGGCGAGCCTATATTGACGCCCGAGGCATCACTGAAGGATCCTACAAGCAAGGAGATGAAATGCTCAAACAGTGTGCCAACCTTACCCAAAATTACGGGTTTGATACTTACCTGGATAATCAACCCCAGGTTTTTTCGGCATCATTTCCGCTGAGCCATTGTGCGATCTACGCGGGATGGTATTCCGGAAATTACGAAGGTCCATTTGCTGCGAAAAGGGTGGAATTCGTCCCCGGAGCATTTGCCTATCATTTGCATTCATCGAGTGCTTACGTGTTACGAACCGATCATGAATATTGGGTCGGACCGTTATTGGCTCGTGGTGCTACGGCAACGATGGGATGCACAGAGGAGCCCTATCTGGCGGGCACTCCTGACTTGTCTGTCTTTCTTGGTCGATGGATTTACGGTGGATTTACATTGGGAGAGGCTGCCTTGGCTAGCCAAGCGTGGCTATCGTGGCAGATCATTGTCGTCGGGGATCCTCTTTATCGACCATTTGGTCAGAATGGTCCGCAATTGCATGAACGACTTTTGGCTGAGAAAAACAGCAAGGCAGATTGGGCGAACGTCCTCGTCGCTAATCGCACGAAACTGATGAAAACCCCTCTAGAGGAAATCCGGGGCTTTCTCACCAACCAAGCTGCTTATCACAAAAGTGCTGTGATGCTTGAAAAAATGGGGGATCTCGAATTTGAAGTAGGTAAAAAATTGGAAGCGGTTGGTTCCTACCTTAAAGCATTGAAGCAAGGGCCTTCTCCTCAACAATGTGTCCGACTGACGCTAGGTTTGGTTCCATTGTTAAATGAATTGCGTCGAGAGAAGGAAAGTTACCAGCTTTTGCAGGAGATGTTGACCACCGTGCCCGATTATGCCGATTTCAATAGTATTTATCGTCAACTATCAGAACTAGCCACCCAACTCAAGCAGCCTGAACAAGCCGAAAAATGGAAATCTCTAGCCACGCAAGCCGGCAAACTTTGAGTTGGAGTTTCTCCCTGATGAATTACCCGCGTTCTTCTCATGCATTGGTTTGATTTAACCATCGGGTCACCCGAGCATGACCTTGCCTTGGATGAGGCATTATTGGACTCGTGCGAGGATGGCGATTTACCTGCGTTGATTCGGTTTTGGGAATCGCCTTCGTATTTTGTGGTTCTTGGTTATGCAAACCAACGCATTCTAGAAGCCAATGTGTCTGAGTGCGCTCAGAAAGGAATTCCTGTTTTACGCCGATGCAGCGGTGGCGGGACAGTGTTACAAGGACCCGGATGCCTTAATTATACTCTTATCCTTCCTGAGGAAATGAACGGGGCATTATCCTCAATCTCTGGGACAAATAAATTTATCATGGAACGCCAGAAAAAAGCAGTCGAATTGGCGTCGGGTTTACCCATTGAAGTGCAAGGTCATACGGATCTCGTTTTGGACGGGCGAAAATTTTCTGGCAATGCCCAGCGAAGACGTCGCAAATATCTTCTATTTCACGGTTCTTTTTTGATCAGATTTAATCTCGATCTAATTCCTGAGTTTCTCAACATGCCATCCGCAATGCCTGATTATCGTAAGGGGAGGAGTCATGCGGAGTTTATCATGAATCTTCCTGTCGAACCAGAAACACTAAAGCAAGCCATCCGACAGACTTGGGGAGTGGAGCATTACCTCCGCGAACCCCCACTGGAACGAGTCGCAAAACTAGTGCAAGAGCGGTATGGAAATGAAGAATGGAATTTCAAATACTGAAAAACAATCACGCTTAATTCTGAATCGAAATTCTCAATCTCGTTAGTAATTACTCAAAAGCAACGCTTACTCTGTAAAACCGAGACTCGCCATCGCTCGGAGCCGTGGCAGTAATAATTTTCGATTCAGTCTGAGTAGGGAATTGGGTTAGGATTTTCCATTCACCGGCATTCATTGATTCGCGAATCCAAAAAGTGTAACGACGACCCTGAAAAGCACTGACTCGTAATAGAATTCCGCTTGGTTCAAATGTCGCCCCAATCGTAAGGAAACTCGCTGGATTATTGGGTTCTGAACCTGCGACGTATTCCTCCCAATTTGTCACACCGTCTTTGTCTGGATCTCCGTTCGCGCCAGATTCAGGATGGTTCAAACTAATTGCCAAACCGACCTTGTTTTCCCAAACGTCAGGCAATCCGTCCAAGTCTGAATCATCCGATTCGAGGATGACATCCGATGCGATGTTTAACTTTCCGGCAGTAGGTAATGCGGCCTGCCAATTAACTGGGTCATCCCCGAATTTTTTGCTGTTCAACCTTTGTAGAGATTTCCCTGAGCCCATGGCATTCGAATACCAAGGAGCAAGTCGGCCATACTGAATTTCCTCGATGGAGATGTAAGGAACTTCTCCCGCATTTACTGCGGTGGAATCGACAGGTTCGTCAGGTTGCTTCAGCACTAATGTTTCGCCCGAGTTATCTAGGTTGCCTTTCCAAGGACCAAACAATGGGATAGCTGCATTCACTTGGAATTTGGAACGGAATGTCGCCGCCATTGCCTTATCGACCGTGGGGTTAAAACCGACTACCAATGCAAAGCCTCCTGGCGCGATCACTGCAGGCACAGGAAAGTCAAAGTCCACTCCACCTCTCAGATGCCATTGGTTTGTTGGGTGACGGCTATCCCACAGGGGTAATAAGGAGGAAGAAACATTTCTCAACTCGATGAACTCATCCGCATAATTATTATTCGTCCCATTGCGTGTCGGTTCGAAGTGAATTTCTGTAATGACCAATGGTCCTACTTTGGGTCCCGGATTTGGATTCCCCATTGTGAGAGTTTCTTGAGTCACAAAATGCTCAATTCCTTCGCTGGTCATATACCGACCTAGACTCGTTCCATTGAACGTAGCACCGAAGCTGAATCCGTGATGATACCCTGTCAAATCGCCTCCTGCGTTCGCACTAAAAATATAGGCCGAATCACCCAAGGCACTGAAGGAAAATCCAGTCGAGCCACTTCGGAATAGAGTTTCATTAACCACCAAAAAACCACCGGGTAGGAGGGTGCTTCCCAGCGGCATTTTATATTTCTTTGGGTCTCGATAGTCATCCGTTAACCACCATCCGGAGATATCAATGGACTCAGCACTGGAGTTCATTATTTCTACTCCATCGAGCAATGGAGGATCCGTATGGGTCAGCAGTTCGTTTACTAACGGTTGCGGAATTACCAAAGAATTGGGATCTACAATTCCAGGTGATCCCCCGACCGCTGTGCTGGCTCTCCACTGGCTGAAGGAGCCGATTTGGTCTGGAGCGAAATTCTCATGACGTAGCGTGAGTGAAAATCCAAAGCCATCCGAGAGAGGTGCCCATTGGCTATCATAGCTGATGTCGCTGACGGGCTCATTCAAAGGTCCGGTTACAATTAAGCGGTTGGAGTTGTTTCCGAGATTTCCTGTAAACTCACCCGCTATTTGTTTTGTGTTGGGATACCTTGATAAGAATGAGGCGATATTTTTGACGACCAAAACTCTGCCGCTAGGGGGTAGATTTGTGACCCCGCTCGTCCCAACAAACGCAAACTGAATGCCTCCGGTTAATTGAAAACCAACGAGGTTCAAGGGTGAAGAGGAGGAATTGTACAGCTCCACATATTCGAAATCGCTCGATGTATTGGTAGAATCCAAGGAGGGAGCGCTTGGGTGATACATGATTTCAGTGAGAAGAAGGGGAGGGATACTGTTGTAATAAGTTGCCTCGGTGATGCCAGACCATTTGGAGACTAGGGGGGGCTTTAAGGCACCCGTTTGTGCTGTAAATGCGTTGTTAAAGAACCGTGCAACGAGTCTGGAATTGGTCGAGATTATCAACGGATCTTTCCCGGCGATCATTGCTTTGGGATTGATGGTGCCACCCAGAGAGCGTGGATCGGATCCGTCGAGCGTGTAATAAATAGTGCCGTTGGTCGAACTGGCGAGACTGACCAAAACGGAGTTTGAAAATTTGCGGCTAGGGGTGTTGTTGGTAGGACGACTGACGGATTGGCTGTCCATAAAAACGACGCGATTAGAAAGCCATGATTTCATGGAATTGATCTCCCCTTGATATCCGCCTCGTGGATTAACTCCCCATTTTGTTTGATCGCGAGGTTGAGAAGTTCGAACCTCAGTTGTCAGGCTATCGACAAGTCGGTAAAGATTCGTTGTTGAAAAGTGGGAGATTCTTAACTGTTGGTAACGGTCGATCCATTGTTGGTAAAACTCGAGATCGGTGAAAAGCCGTCCCCACCAACGTTGTGAAGTCTCATTGAAATAATCAGTTCCGCCTCCTCCTGCTGTTGTCCACACTTTTGGGTTTGCATCGCGACCATCCGTAGAACCGAGAGCGCGGTCAAAATCCCACAACGGACCAAACGTTATTTTCCCGTTGCGAGGTTTGTAAAAGTAAGTGCTCAATCGTAGAGCATCGACATTAAAAGAAAGCACATTGAGTAAGTGATGGTCGATCCATGCTTCCACATCAATATAGGCACGATAACCATTCGTTCGGTTCGTCCAGTTGGCACCATAAAGGGCGGTTCCAAACGCACCAAAATAATTGCGCAAATACTGTAACTGTAAGCTACGCGCCGCGCTTACCATCTCAGTTTCATCAGGGTCTACAAACACCATGCCCTGGTTGGCCCCATTAAATCCACCTTCGCCGGGTCCGGTGCGATCTACCTTCAACATATACCCACCGGTGATCGCCGGTTCCGTTACGTTTTCTGGAACAAGTTTGTCGATATCGATTCGATCTTTGCTGCGACCCACACGTTCCTCGAGAACGTAAACCCCGTTATAAGTCAGTGGATTACGGATATTCCCATCGAATTTATCTCTCACCAAAAACACCTCAACAAACCGGGTCCGCGAGGAATAGCGACCGATATCGCGACTTAACTGATGCATGAATGGGTTGTGAATTAGTACCGGTTCGAATCCGTTCGGTGCATAAAGAACCCAGTCTGAGTCTTCGGGTAACCCAAGTAATGCATGCTTTTCATCGACCCCGAATTCATTCCGAAGCTCCAGATTCATGCTAACCTTGGCGAGTCCCAAAGTGCTTGACCCTCGAGCTCCAATTCCAACTCGAGCTGTGAATGTTGGTTGATTCGTGAAGGAGGTGATACCGCCCACCGGTTCGTAAACTTGGAGGTAGGCATCCTGCTGCCCCGTGGAGGGAGGGGTTCCCCTGCCAAAATTGTGGAGCACAATAACCGGCAAGGTTGAGTTAAATGTCGGTGAGGTTCCTTCGAGTTTGAAATACATCTCACTGTGCGGATCTCCAGGTAAAACTCCGGGTGCGATTGCTCTCGCACGGATCTGAACCGTATTCGTCACACTAATCACATTCGTGTAAAGAAACGAAGTAGGGAGTGGCAGGGTTCCATTTGTTGTATAACGAATCTCGGCTCCAACGTGTTCCGACTTCAGCGAAATCGCCAAGAAAAAGTTCGTGATATACGCATGTCCATTGATTGAAAATTTTACGTCTGGAGCGAATCCGACTCCGCTGGTCGTGTTTGCAGTTCCTGGAGTTGGAAGTCCAAAAAATCCCGCCACATTCGGGGAACCATTGGCTCGACCATAACTGAAGGTTTTTTTCTGTTCCGGATAGGTTGGTGAAAACTGGGATTCGACCGTTCCGGCGGGATTTACGAGTGCCAAATACTCCCCTTCATTATTCAATTTAAAGTTGGTATGAAGCCTTACCAAGGCATTGGTTCGATCTTTACCTGAAGCAAACACCAACAGTCTTCCACCCCCTGCAACGTTTGCTGAAGGAAACTTCCATTTCCTCAAATCCAGCACATCGTCGGTCAATGACCATCCCAATAAGGAGACAGATTGATTTGAGGAATTAAATAATTCAATCCAATCAGATTTTTCACCGTCCTCATCACGGATAATTCCAGTGTTTTCGGTCATGAATTCGCTGATGAAAACTCCAGGAAGTATTAAATTAGAATCCACCGAATAACTCCAAGCTGTTCCTTTAAAGGGATGGGGAGTTCCTGCAATATCAGTGATTCCGTGATTATCACGAAATGCTACGGTAACTTGGCCAGCCTTTTGCCTCGAGAAAGAGAATAAAAACTGTCCCGGTGTGACCTCAATCACATTGGTTGCTGCGATTCCGCCAATTAATAAATCTTCCGCATCAACTCCTGCCACGGGTTCTGAGAAGAGAACTTCCACGGAATACAATTCCTTCAAGGCCGCCCCCACGGTCGGCATGACGTTCGAGATAATTGGTGCCTCCAAATCTCCCGTGTAGGAAAGCGACGCATCCCACACAATGTCACTACTGCCCAATGTCGTATTGAAAAGTTGGATGGCGATTATGTTGGAACCCACCTTGAGGAACGATCTGGGATCGAGGATGGGATAATCGTTAAAAACTGCTGGATCTGGATTTACAGCGGTAGTGGCATATCCATTGTAAGGGAGTTCCCCTTCGGGAACATTGAATCGCATCACCATTATTCCGTTGATCCAACAGATAAAACCATCATCACACGCCGCATTCAGAGTGAGTGACTGCAGGTCTCCTGGATTAATTACTTCAAAATGTTTCCTCAAAAAAACGGTGCTGTAATTCCCACCCATATCGCTTAACAGGGTTCCTGAAAATGGATCCCCGTAATAAAAACTCGCTGAACCTAGGAGCCAGGCGTTGTGATCAAATGCAGAATTTCGCCAAGCCGTGGTGTCGGGGGTGGATGCTTCTTGAGTGCCTTTGAAGTAACGCCAAACTGAACCCGTTCCGAACAACTCCTGAGCAGAGGATGTCTGCGTGATAGCAAACAGATAAAAGCAGGAAACTAAGCAGAAAAACAACCTTCTCATGACAATCGTTACAATAAAAACCATTTCGGTGTGATCAACTTTTGGTAGTCGTTGGGTATTATATGTCAACGGTCGATGGAAATCACTTTTTTAATGGGTTCTTTTGTAAATCAACGAGTCCAGTCGCCCGAATCTCATGGAATTGATTGAAAAGAGCCTCCTCCTTGAATCGAATGCAATTGAATGAGGGGTTGTTTAAATGATCAATCCGTTTTTCTTTAACATTTCCATGATATCGAGCCTGTTCGATCTAACTTTATCTGAATGGTTCAACAAATCGTCTAGGTTCAATGGATACCAATTCTGACCCTCCGTCTTCGTTAACCCTGCGATGTCAATTTTCTCGATCAAGCCATGGACGAGTTGACGAAGGTTCTGATTTGAGGTCGTTCTCGACAATTTGAAAATGGCCTTGGATTCAGGTCCAAAACTGACGTCCTGGCACAACAAAAAACTCCGTGCGAGTTCTGGTTTTCCCAATCTTCGAACCGTTTCTGAATAGCTGGCTGCCGCAAAATAAAGGAGGGTTAGATCACGGATATTGTCGGGATTATTTAAATTTGCGTAGAGGGCACCGATGAGTTCCGCAGTGTGATCCAATTCGAGAAGGGTGATTTTTTCATAAGCCTGTAACGAGTTGTTGTTTCCGTGATCCGACTGTGAATTCGTGAGAATTTTAGCGAGTCTTTGAATTCCCAACAACGTGAGCGCGAACCCCGTTGACAACATCGGGTCAACAAACCCAGCGGCAGAGGGCAGTAGAGCCCATCCATCTCCCACAACGGAATGGGATCGAGAACCCACTCGCGGCATGTAATGCCAATCCGTGGTTCGACAAGCCCGTTCCATCATTTGTTCAAGGCTTGGATAACGGCGGAGCAGGGTTTGCCAGCCTTGCTCCCGTTTGCTAAGTCCGATGGTCTGGGCATGAGTATCCTCCAACACCACTCCGACGCTTGTCAGACCATTGTTGAAACGCAGCCCCCACACCCATCCGCCCTCGATCATGTGATGCACCGCAGCGTCATCGACGGGGTAGGGTGCATTGAGAGTGGCGAACCTCTCATCGCATTCCGCCATACTGCGAACACCCGTAAAATGAGCAAAAAGTGATTGGGTCCCTGGCATGCCCGCAGACGGGGTCACTGGAATGTTGAAGTGGCTGACAAGAAACCCACGAGGTCCGCTGGCATCGACTAGGAATTTTGCGGTTGGATTCGTGACCGATCCATTCGACTGCAGTTCCATTTTCCATAGACCATTATCGCGCTCCAACTTGGAGATGGTGGAGTCGGAATGATAGTCCACTCCGCAGGATTGTGCCTCTTTCACTAAGAATTCATCGAAAGCAGGGCGATACCAGTGTGTGTCAGCCACACGATCTGATGGACTGGCAGCTACCAGCAACTGTTTGGAACGGTCCCTTGGATCTAATGGAGTGAGTGGGGAGTGATGGAAAAAGGTGAACCCCCGCTTAAGACCGCATGGCAAATTTGGGTGATGCAACTGCCATCGTCCCCATTCAGTCAGGTTTAATAGGTGTGGCAGGTTGGAATCGCGGGCGATTTCTTCCAACAACAAATTGGCTAGGGGCGTGGAGGATTCGCCAATCGCAAATCTCGGATGTCGGTTTTTCTCAATGAGTAAAACGCGTTGCCCAGACTGACGCAAAACCATCGCTAAGATAGAACCCGCGAAACCAGAACCAATGATCGCTGTATCAAAAACCTTGTCGTTCGGTTCCATGCTCAGGAGGGAGGCGACTTACATACGTAACACGCTATCTCAGGTGTCCAATGTTGAGTTAGGTTCATGTCTTCGAGTCTTTGGCGACGTGCGAGATGGCAATGGCTGCATCGTGCCAATTCATCAATATTCCACAGATCGGCGAAGACCCGCCCTCCGCCGCGCTGCAATCCATAGGAGAGCACCTGTTCCAATGTTCCTAATTGGGGCGGACTGAACAGTCCTTGTCGTGCTAATTCTTCCATAGCTCCGTTGCCTGCACGTGTGGGAATCAAGGCTGCGACGGTTGCACCTAATCGGTCGAACGCGAAATCCACCGAACGGTTCGCCCAAAATCGTCCACTTTCCTCGGTTTGAAATGGAGCACGGATCAGAATAAAGGTTCGTAAATCAATTCCTTCTTTTTTCATCCAGCGGCCAACCTTTTCAAACTCAATCAATGGCACTCGTTTATTGAGTTTCTCCAACGTAATTTCATCGACAGTTTCCAACCCCACTGCGATCTCCAATTGCCCTTTCAAAAGATCGCGAAATTGCACGGCTCGATCCCCAATCAACCGAGGGTGGCTCTCGACGATCACCCGATGAAATCCAGTTAATAGTTCCGCCACGCGTGGGAAATCTTGAACAGGAACTGCCGATGGATCAAAAAAACTGCCACTGTTATAGAGTTTAATGACACTGGATTTTGGAAATCGTTCGAGCGCGAATTCAATCTGGCGTGCG
>CAMBHS010000019.1 GCA_945867235.1 Akkermansia muciniphila | reverse complement strand
ATAATGGGTATGGGCAGACGACAGTGCCTGCCGGGCTGACCGGAGTGACGGCGATCGCAGGGGGATACTATCACACCGTGGCATTGAAGAGCGATGGGACCGTGGTGGCGTGGGGGTATAATGGGTATGGGCAGACGACAGTGCCTGCCGGGCTGACCGGAGTGACGGCGATCGCAGGGGGATACTATCACACCGTGGCATTGAAGAGCGATGGGACTGGGATAGCGACGCTAGTGATCGGCAAAGCCCAACAAACGATAGAATTTGCGGATATCGGAGACACCCTCTTCCCAGCAGATCCGATCGCGTTGAGCGCGAGTGCAAGCTCCGGGTTGGGCGTGACCTTCAGCGTGGTGAGCGGGCCGGCGACGGTATCGGGGAGCACTCTGACCTTGACGGGAGTGGGGACAGTGACCGTGATGGCGAGCCAGGCTGGGGATAAGAATTATCTGGCAGCGAGCGTGAACCCGACGCGCACCTTTACCGTCAAGTCCAAGGCTCCGGTGATCACGAGTAACAACACCGCCTCGGGCACGGTGGGTCAATCCTTGACCTACACCATTACGGCGACCCACTTGCCGACCGCTTATGGTGCCACCGGCTTGCCTACGGGGTTGAGTCTCAATACCACCAGCGGCGTCATCTCTGGAACACCCGCAACTTTCGGCACGAACACGGTCACGCTCTCCGCCAGCAATGACGGGGGCACGGCGACCCAGACGCTGACCTTGGGGGTCAAGTCCCCGATCCCAGTGATCACGAGTGCTGGCACGATCTCGGCACACGTGGGGCTAGCCTTCACCAACGGCATTACGGCCAACAACAAGCCGACATCCTTTGGTGCCACCGGCTTGCCTACAGGCTTGAGCTTCAATACCACCACCGGCGTAATCTCCGGCACCCCCACAACAACAGGTGCCTATATAATCACGCTCTCCGCCAGCAATGACGGGGGCACGGGGAACCAGACGCTCACCTTGACCGTAAAGCCCCATATCCCGCTCCAAGCCCTTCAAGCCTATCTCAAAGCTGGCAACACCGGGGCAGGTGACTTTTTCGGCATGTCAGTAGCCGTATCGGGTGATACGGCAGTCGTCGGCGCCTACGGAGAGGACAGCAGCACCAAGGGTGTCAATAGCACTCCCAACGAGAGCGCAACCGATTCCGGGGCGGCCTACGTGTTCGTGCGAAGCGGGACGAACTGGATACAGCAAGCCTTTCTCAAAGCCAGCAACACCGGGGCGCAAGACGCTTTCGGTGTCTCGGTAGCTGTGTCGGGCGATACGGTGGCCGTCGGGGCACGGGGGGAGAGCAGTAGCACCAAAGGCGTCAATTCCACCCCGAACGAGGGCGCAACCGGTTCTGGTGCGGCTTACGTGTTCGTGCGAAACGGGACGACGAGGACACAGCAAGCCTATCTCAAAGCCAGCAACGCTGGGAAGGATGATTGGTTCGGTCGCTCGGTAGCCGTGTCAGGTGACACATTGGTTGTCGGGGCACCCTACGAAGACAGCAGCACCAAGGGCGTCAATTCCACCGCCGACGAGGGCGCACTCAATTCCGGTGCGGCCTACGTGTTTGCGCGAAGCGGGACGAACTGGATGCAGCGAGCCTATCTCAAAGCCAGCAACACCGGAGTGAGTGACTTGTTCGGCACCTCGGTAGGCGTATCGGGCGATACGGCGATCGTT
This sequence comes from Akkermansia muciniphila, assembly GCA_945867235.1. GTDB lineage: Bacteria > Verrucomicrobiota > Verrucomicrobiia > Limisphaerales > SXQI01 > SXQI01. Next base: position 28,276 of record CAMBHS010000019.1, on the reverse strand, counting down.
GGGGCAATCGGAGAGGACAGCAACACCAAGGGCGTCAATTCCACCGCCAACGAGGGTGCTCTCGATTCCGGGGCGGCCTATGTGTTCGTGCAAAGCGGGACGAACTGGACGCAGCAAGCCTATCTCAAAGCCAGCAACACCGGGGCGCAAGACGCTTTCGGTGTCTCGGTAGCTGTGTGGGAGGACAGAGCGGTTGTCGGGGCACGGGGAGAGAGCAGCAGCACCATGGGCGTCAACACCATCTCGAACGAGAGTGCACTCAATTCCGGAGCCGCCTACGTGTTCGTGAGAAGCGGGACGACGTGGACGCAGCAAGCCTTCCTCAAAGCCGGCAACACTGGGAAAAATGACATGTTCGGCAGCTCGGTCGCCGTTTCAGGAGACACGGTGGTTTCCGGAGGACATGGAGAGGACAGCAGCACCAAGGGAGTCAATACCGTCTCCAACGAGAGCGCAGTCGATTCCGGAGCCGCTTATTTCTACGCCCCATCACTCACGGCGGGTGCAAGTGGCGACACGACCCCCGGTGGGGTGCCTCAACTCCTAGGTCGCACCTTTACGGCGAGAAGCCTGCCGACTTCAAAGGGTGACAGCAATGACGGGGGCCCAGAGAGCGAAATGCTCACCCTGCCCGTCACGCCGATGAAACTAACCATCACCTATGACGACATGGTGAACGGGTTTGCGCTGCATCTCCAAGGCGACACGACCCATGAGAATGTGATCGAATACTCGACCGACTTGTTAAATTGGACACCGATAGGAACCAAAGCAGTCGGAGAATCAGAATTGAATCTGATAGATCCCCAGGAAGCGAATACCACGTATCGCTTCTACCGAGTGATCAAGAAATAGCACGACCGATGAAGGAGCGGGATGGGAAATCCGTCCGGCTCCTGATACCCCATCCTCAACCCTACCCCTTCCCCGCAGTAGCAATTGCGGTATCACAATAATCCGTGGAACGACCCCATCCCCGTTCGGTGTCCACGCTTTATCGTGTCCGCCCCCTGAGGAGAGATTGACAGGAGGTGGATTCGTGGTATACTTACGCATCTTTAGTAGGTTACTTATGATTGAACGTTCTCTACCGACCGAGCCGAAATTGACTCATAATGAGGTTATCAAACTCGCCATTCCCACTCTCGCCGGGACGATTGGGGCGGTGTTGGCGGATCCCGCACTGGATCGCTTCGCGGAGGACGATATCCAATTTCTGAAGTTCCACGGGATTTATCAGCAGGACGATCGGGATCGGCGGAAGGTGGCGAAGCATTACATGTTCATGATCCGCGGGAGGATCCCGGGAGGGGTTCTGTCGGCAAAGCAATATGTGGCGTTTGACGATGTGGCGACGAGGAATGCGAATAATACGATCCGATTGACGAGCCGCCAGAGCATCCAATTTCATGGGGTGGTCAAGACGGGCTTGGGTCCGTTGATGAGGACAATCAACCAATCATTGGTGGACACGTTGGCGGCGTGTGGTGATGTGAATCGGAATGTCATGGCACCCCCGGCACCGGTGAGTAATGAACTCTCGTTGCAGGTGCGCGAGGATGCACGGAAGGTGTCGGAAGCTTTGTTGCCATTGACGAAGGCCTACCATGCGATCTGGATGGAAGGGGTGCAGTTGAATTTGGAGGATGCGGAGAACAAGGATTTCGAGGATCCGCTTTATGGCAAAACGTATCTGCCACGGAAATTCAAGGTTGCCTTCGCGATTCCCCCGCTGAATGACGTGGATGTGATGACGAATGACCTCGGTTTTATTGCGATCGAGGAGGGCGGGAAGTTGATCGGTTACAATCTGGCGGTCGGCGGAGGTTTGGGGATGAGCCACGGGAATGCGGAAACTTACCCACGGGTGGCGGATGTGATCGGGTTTTTGACGCGGGATCAGTTGGTCGAGATTTCCAAGGCGGTGCTGACGGTGCATCGCGATTTTGGGGATCGCACAAACCGGCGGCATGCCCGGTTGAAGTATGTGTTGGAGGAAAAAGGGGTGGCTTGGTTCCGCCAGGAATTGGAAACGCGGCTCGGGTATGGATTGCCTCTCGCGAAAGCGCATCACTTTACGAAACAGGGGGATCATTTTGGCTGGACCCAGCAGTGGGATGGGTTGGAATCGCTGGGTTTATTTGTGGAATCGGGGCGGATCAAGGACGTGGAGGGATACCGGTTAAAAAGTGCGATCCGCAACGTCGTTGAGGGGTATCAAATGGAGGTGCGGATTACGCCTTCGCAAAATATCATCCTGTCCAATATCAAACCAGAAAACCGTGCGGCGGTGACGCAGATTTTGGCGGAACACGGGGTGGCGGTGGAGGATCAGGCGACGGTGTTGCGCCGGGCGTCGATGGCGTGCCCAGCGTTGCCGACATGCGGGCTGGCATTGGCCGAATCGGAACGGTATCTCCCGGCGTTGCTGGGGCGGATTCAGGAATTATTGGTGGAAACAGAATTAAAGGATGAGGAGATCGTCATCCGGATGACGGGCTGCCCGAATGGTTGCGCCCGGCCTTATATGGCGGAGATTGGATTTGTGGGGAAAGCACCCGGGAAATACCAGCTTTACCTCGGGGGCAACGAAGCGAGCACACGCTTGAATCGGTTGTATAAAGAGAATTTGAGGGAGGCCGATATCCTCAACGAGCTGAGGCCGTTGTTGAGCCGGTTTGCCGGGGAACGCACCGGAGCAGAACGATTTGGCGACTGGTGCTCGCGGACACTTTTTAACGACTCGGCAACGAAGAATTAACAGACGGAAAAGTTCCCGCCTCAGGGCAGGGAAAAGAAGCCAACGCGCCACGCGAAATGATAACGCCCGAGGAAATAGTGCCCCTCAATGAGAGGTTCAACTCCGCGACCACCGAGGAAATCCTCCGGTGGGCGTGGGAGAAATTTGGATCGAAGGCGGGGATTGGGACGAGTTTTCAAGGGGCAGGATTGGTGATGATGGATCTGGCGAGGCGCAACGGGTTTTCGTTTCCAGTTTTTACGATCGATACGGGGTTGTTATTTCCGGAAACCGTGGCGTTGCGGAGCCGGTTGGAGGATTATTTTGGTCATCAGATCGAGCCGTTATTGCCGGATTTAACTCTGGATCAGCAGGCCGCGGCCAATGGACCCGAGTTGTGGAAGCACGATCCGGATCTGTGTTGCACAATCCGCAAGGTGGTGCCATTGCAGAACAAGCTCTCCGAGCTGGATTGTTGGATCACGGGGTTGAGAAGGCAGCAATCCGACACCCGCACCCATATTGGAATTGTAGAACTTTACGTGTTCGATGAGGGCACGGGGCGGCAAATTGTGAAACTCAATCCCATGGCCAACTGGAGCCGGGAGGCGGTGTGGAAGCATTTGCACGATCACAAAATCCCCTACAACCCGTTGCATGACCAAGGCTACCGGTCGATCGGATGCCAGCCCTGCACGCACAAGGACGCGGGCGGCGAGAACGAGCGGGCGGGCCGTTGGACGGGGTTCAACAAAAGTGAGTGTGGCATCCACACTTTTATGCGGAAAGCGGAATGAACTTTCACCCGCACGGAATCATTTTCAATCGTGTCAACGAGAGCCAAATTTCATGGATTACCTAAATAAACTGGAACAGCAGAGCATTTACATCATGCGCGAGGCGTTCAACAAGTTCGAGAACCTGGCGATGCTCTGGAGCATTGGAAAGGATTCGACGGTGTTGTTGTGGCTGGCGAGAAAAGCGTTTTTTGGCCATGTCCCCTTCCCGCTGGTGCATGTGGACACGACTTACAAAATTGCGTCGATGATCGAGTATCGCGACCGGTTGGTGCGGGAGTGGAAGATGGATCTGATCGTGGGAAAAAACGAGGAGGTGCTCAACTCCGGGGTGACCTTCCCCAACGGCAAGGCGACTCGGGTGCAGTGCTGCGGAACGCTGAAAAAAGACGGGCTCAAAAAAGTGTTGGATGAGCATCATTTCACGGGAGTCATTGTCGGCGTGCGCCGCGACGAGGAACCGACACGTGCCAAGGAACGGTATTTCAGCCCACGCGATAAAAACATGGAGTGGAATGTCGAGGATCAACCGCCCGAGCTGTGGGATCAGTTCAAAACAGATTTCGACAAGGACACCCACATCCGCATCCATCCCTTGCTGCACTGGACGGAGCTGAATATCTGGGAATATATCGAGCGCGAAAACATGCCGATCATTCCGCTGTATTTTTCAAACGCCCAAGGAGAGCGTTACCGCAGCCTGGGTTGTGCCCCCTGCACCGGCATGATCAAATCCAAGGCGGGCACTGTGCGCGAAATCATAGAGGAACTTCGTCACACGAAAACCGCCGAGCGATCGGGCCGCGCCCAGGATAAGGAGAGCGAGGACGCGTTCGAAAAACTTCGGCGCGACGGCTACATGTAAGCCCAGGATTCCCGTGACATATTGATTTTACCAGCGAGATTTTTTCCATGCAGACCAACGCCCCAACTGAACAACTGAAGATCGTCATCGTCGGCCATGTGGACCACGGCAAGTCCACGTTTGTCGGGCGATTGTTCCACGACACCGGATCGCTGGCCGAAGGAAAGTTGGAACAACTCCAGCTGATTGCCGAACGTCGTGGTGTGCCGTTCGAGTGGGCCAATCTGATGGACGCACTGCAATCCGAGCGGGATCAAAACATCACGATCGACACGGCGCAGATCTGGTTCCAAACCAAGAAACGGCAGTATGTCATCATTGATGCTCCTGGGCATAAAGAGTTTCTCAAAAACATGGTCACCGGCGCAGCCAACGCCGAGGCCGCACTGCTCCTGATCGATGCGAATGAAGGGGTGCAGGAACAATCGCGGCGGCACGGATATTTATTGAATCTACTGGGCATCCGCCAGATCGCGGTGTTGGTGAACAAGATGGATTTACAGGATTATTCGCAGGCGAGATTCGATGCGATCGAAAAGGAATATCGCCAATTTCTGGGGAGCCTCGGGGTCACGCCAAAATGTTTTATTCCCATCGCGGCAAAGCATGGGGACAACATCGCCTCGATCAGCGCGAACATGCCATGGTGGACGGGGCCTACGGTGCTCGCGTCGCTCGATGAGTTCAAGCTGGCGAATCGGCCCGTCAACCAGCCGCTGCGTTTTCCGATCCAGGATGTTTACCGGTTTGATGAGCGCCGGATATTGGCAGGACGAATCGAATCAGGGACGTTGAAAGTGGGCGACCGCCTGTTGTTCAGCCCGGGGAATAAAACGAGCGTCGTGAAAACGGTGGAGCGATGGAACGCCCCCTCGAGCGACGTGGCCACGGCGGGCGAATCCATCGGCGTGACATTGACGGAGCAGATTTTTGTCGAACGTGGAGCGATCGCCTCACTGGAGGTCAACCCCCCGAATGATCTGGTGAGATTTAAGGCGCGACTTTTCTGGTTGGGTCGTCAGCCCTTCCGCAGGGGTCGCCTTTACAAACTCAAACTGGCGACGCAAGAGGTCGAATGCGAAATCGAGGCGATCGAACGCATTATCGACTCCTCGACATTGGGAACGATCACTCGAACCGAAGATGAGGTTTACGTGGGGCGGAATGAGGTCGCCGAGTTGACCCTGCGCACCAAACGCCCGGTCGCATTCGATGTCCACGCGGATATTATTGCCACGGGTCGCTTCGTGATTGTCGATGGTTTCGAGGTGTCCGGAGGCGGTATCATTGCCCAGGACGATTATCCCCGCCGGAGCGTGGACGGCTCCATTCGCAGCGAGCATATTTATTGGAGCCATGGCAAAGTCACCGCCGAGCACCGAGCCCGGCGCAACGGCCATCCCGGGTATGTCCTTTGGCTGACAGGTCTGTCGGGTTCGGGAAAATCCACGATCGCCACGGAACTCGAACGTGAGCTCTTCAACATGGGGAAAAATGCGTATGTGCTGGATGGAGATAACGTCCGGCATGGACTGAATTCCGACCTCGCGTTCTCCCCCAAGGATCGGAAAGAAAATATCCGGCGCGTGGGCGAGTTGTCGAAACTGTTTCAAGATGCCGGAGTCATCACGATTGCAGCATTCATTTCGCCTTACCGATCGGATCGCGATCTGGTGCGGCAGATGGTGGCGGAAGGGCGTTTTATCGAGGTGTATATCAACGCCCCGTTGGAGGTGTGTGAGCAACGCGATGTCAAAGGGCTCTACTCAAAAGCGCGGGCTCAAGAGATCAAGGAATTCACCGGAATTTCCGCCCCCTACGAAACGCCGCTCCAACCCGAATTGGAACTGGACACCGATCAAATGACAGTCGCCGAATCCGTGGCGCGAATTTTGGAATACCTCCATATCTGCGCCGAAGAGGACGAGATTTCCATCTGAGTCCGGTTCACAGTCCAGAGGTGCCGGCACCCTGCTCATGAGCCAGGTGTGCCCGGAGAGATAAAACTGGCACAAGCATCGGTGTGTGGATAATGATCGGCGGATGCACCCGAGTTTTGGCAATCGCCTTTTGAGTTGTTTGGAATCCGTTCGAAACCTCCCGCGGAATCGGGTCGCCCCAAGTCCGCTCCTTATGCTGGGGCTCTTTTTGTTCCTTGGGAGTGTTGGCGCGAAAGCCCAATTCACCACCGTCACGAATGGCGGCTCCATCACCATCACGGAATACACCGGCACCGCCACCACGCTCAGTATTCCGGCGAATATCAATGGCCGACCGGTGACCGTGATCGGGGACTATGCGTTTTATGAAAACTCGGTTCTGACCCGGGTGACGATGCCGGCCGGTGTGACGGCGATCGGAGAAGGTGCGTTCGCCGGATGTTCCGAACTCGTCACTGTGACAATCCCAGCCAGCGTCAAATCGATCGGTGCCGCTGCGTTTGAAGGGTGTGCCAGCCTCACGAGTGTGACGATCCCGAACGGCGTCACGATGCTCGACTACTCGGCGTTTTACGACTGCGGCAGCCTGACCAGTGTGACCCTTCCCAACAGCCTGATCACGATCGGGGACTGGGTGTTCGGAGAGTGCGTGAGCCTGGCAAGTGTGACGATCCCGAGCAGCGTCACCACGTTGGGCGAGGCGGCGTTTTCCAATTGTGCCAGCCTGACCGATGTGACGATCCCAGCCGGCGTGACGACGATTGGGCCCCGCGTGTTCCAATTGTGCACCAGCATGGAAGCGATCACGGTGGCAGCACTCAACCCCTCCTACAAAAGTTTGGGCGGCGTGTTATATAATAAATCGGGGACGATCCTTCTCCAATATCCCCTCGGAAAAACGGGTGCCTACACGATTCCCATCGGGGTCACGACGGTGGAGAATTTCGCGTTTTCAGAATGTTACGGCCTGACTGAAATTTCAATTCCAGCCAGCGTCAAATCGATCGGGGATGGCGCGTTTTATGGCTGCACGAGCCTGACGGATCTGACGATTCCGAACAGCGTGACGGCGATGGGCTCCTGGATGTTGGAGGCGTGTTCCGGCCTCGTCAGTGTCACCCTTCCAGCGGGTCTGACTTCGCTGAGCGATTATTTGTTTTCGGGCTGCGTCGCCCTGACCGATCTGACGATTCCGGACAGCGTGACCTCCATCGGTGAGGGCACATTTTTTGGGTGCGCCGCCCTCACAGAATTGTCGATCCCATCTCGTGTGACGGCGGTGGGAATCAGCGCGTTCGAGGAGTGCGTGGGCTTGGTGGCGGTCACACTGCCGAACGGGTTGACGCTTTTGGAGGAGGGGATTTTTTATGGATGTTCGAGCCTAGCGGAAATGACGATCCCAAACAGCGTCACTGCGATCGGAGACTATGCGTTTACAGGGTGTTCAGGTCTGTCGAGTGTGACGATTCCGAAAGGCGTGGGGATGCTGGGTTACGCGGCGTTTTCCGGATGCTCGAGTTTGACGGAAGTGGTGCTCCCAGAAGGCATCTCATCGACTGGAGATTGGGTGTTCGAGGATTGCACGAGGCTGGTGAGTGTCACGATCCCAGCGAGCGTGGTGACCGTGGGTGAGGGAGCGTTTTATGGCTGCACGAGTTTGAAAAGTGCGACGCTGCCCAACGGCGTTCTCGAACTCGGCATGTGGGCGTTTTATGGGTGCATCGGTTTGGACGGAGTGACCCTACCGGATAGCGTGATCACGATCGGCGATTACGCGTTCCAAGAGTGCTCCGGTCTGAAAACCGCGATCCTCTCCCGAAATTTGGTGACCCTTGGGGAGGGGATTTTTTATGAGTGTTCAGGTCTGACAAATGTGACCCTTCCGAACGGCTTGAAGACGATCGGGCTCTCCGCGTTTTCCGGGTGCTCCAGCCTAGAAGCGATGACGATCCCCGCTAGTGTTAAGACGCTTGGAAAATGGGCATTTTTTGAATGTGCGAAACTCAAGCACATTCAATTTATGGGCACACCCCCGAGCCTGGGAACCGCCGTTTTTCCGGCGGGCATTGGGGCGATCGTTTATTACCCGGCGGGAGTCCAAGGCTGGAGTGCCGCATTCGGTGGGTTGCCGACTCAGATGTCGGTCGTGACAATGGTGGCACCGAAAATTCCATTGGGTGACCCTCAATTTGGGGTGCGAGCGGATGCGTTCGGATTTACTATCCAAGGATCCGCGACCGGGGAGGTGGTTGTGGAATCGTGCGACAACCTAGCTCAGCGAATTTGGACGCCTGTCTCGACGAACGTCCTTTCGGGAGGCACCACCTATTTCAAAGATCCGTCGTGGGGGACACGCTCGCACCGAGTCTATCGCGTTCGCGCTCGCTAGAATTCATCGAACCGTACCAAGTGCGGGGGAGGCAATGCCCGCTGGGTCTCAGGGAGTTGGTGCGGGGGCTTTGGTGGTGGAGGCGAAACTTTTCCAATATCGCAACGGCAGGAGGCCTAGTCCGAGGAGGAGGAGTTGCGTGGCATCAAAAATCATGAGCCATTTGAAGGCTTGATCCATGAAGCCGTAATTGTGCAGGCCCACGCCGAGCATGTTCACGCCAAACCAAGAGAAGCTGGTGACGATGTTGCCGAAGATGGCCATGACCATGAGGCCGCGTTCGCGGATGAGTCCTCCCCATCGGGCATGGAGGATGGTGGCCATCCAGATGACGATCATGAGGGCACCGTTTTCCTTGGGGTCCCATCCCCAGAAACGACCCCAGGATTGATCGGCCCAGATGCCGCCTAGGACGGTGCCGACAAAGCTGAAAAGGGTGGCAAAGCAGACGATGCCATAGACCATGCGGGAGAGGGATTTGGAGATGGCAGGGGTGAGGCCGCGAGTGAAGACACCGCGGACGACGTAAACAATGGCGAGGAAGCCAGCGAGATAAGTGGCGGCGTATCCCAAGGTGACGACGACGACATGGGTGGCGAGCCAGAAATTGGTGTCGAGCACGGCGACGAGCATTTGCATGGTGTCGCCATCGAGGGAGAGGTTGTGCGCGATGACGAGGGTGATGAAGCCGACAAACCCCGCCACGACGGTGCCGATGCCATCCTTGTAAAGGCGTTCTAGGAAAAGCCCGAGAATCACGGAGCCCCATCCGACAAAGATGGCGGAGGAGTAAAGATTGGTCACGGGGGGGCGACCTTCCAAGATCATGCGGAAGAGGAGTCCGGAGGTATGAACGAGCCAGGCAAGGGCAAGGATTTTGAAGGCGGCACGGTTTACCCAAGGGGCTAGGCCGAACCATGAGGCGCAGCCAAGGAGGAAGGCGATCAGGTAAAGGGCGATGCTCTTGATGAAGGGTTGGTAATGGTTGAAAAAGGATTCGCGGGAACCTTTGGAGATGGCGGCGGTGAACTGGTTTTGAGTGAGCCAACTTTGGTAAGAGGCGAGAGATTTGTTGAAGGCCGGGGCATCATTTTTCCCGTAGGCCGTGAGCATGGCGGCGTAATGATGGACGGCGGGTTGGATGGAATCGCTCCGCATGGATTCCATAAGGCTGGCACCGACCGTGCGCCAGTCATCGCGGGAAAGTCCGGCATTGGCAGGAGGGACGACGAGGGGATAGCCGGTTTTGGAGAGCGTTTCGTAGCGGCGGAAAAACGTGATGACTTTTTGAAGGTCGTCCTCGTTATATTCCTCCTTCGCCTGGCTTTTTTGGAGAGCGGCGAGTCCGGGTTTGATCTGTGCCTGAAAGGATTCGAGTTCGAGTTGGAAGTCGGAGGCGTTTTCCGGGCGAAGGCTGTTTTTGAGTCGGAAATAGAGACCGATGGAAAAGTTGAGTTTGGCGACGCCTTTTTCGTAGGGGGTGCGAATTTGAGCCTCGATCTTATCGACGCGTTTGGCCTGTTTTTCAACCTCCTCCCAATTGTTTTTGATCTCGTTGAATGAGAAATGCTTCTCGTCCTCACCGAGTTTGAGGAGTCCCTTGAGTTCGATATTGTCGATGCGGAAAATTTTGCGTTGGTCAGCGTCCTCAGGCTTGGCCATGAGTTCGATCAACCAAGGGGTGGCGGCGAGAGTTTTATTGTCTTCAAGGGCGACGCTTTGTTTGCCGCGAATCAGCAGGAGCGAGTTGCGGGCGACGGAATCCATCGGTTGGATGCGGCCATTGAGCAAAACGGGGAGTTGGCCAAAGTCGCGGAGGTGGAAATCCGAGGTCTCGCGGGCAGGACGTAGGGAGGCGAGAACCCAGACGACGAGGAGAAGGGTGATGCCCCAAGGGAGCCAGCGGGTCCAGCCGGAAACGGGTTTGTTCATGCGGTGGCGGTCCTCTGTTTTTTAAGAAATGCGATCAAGTGGCTTAGGAATTGGATGAGCAAACCGGCGGAAACCAGAATGCAAGAGAGGTAAGGAGTGAGCCAGCTGGGGTTGCGGACCACTTGTAAAATGGTGCCATCATCCCCGGGGAAAAAGCCGCCTTGGTAATAGGTTTCGCCTTGGTAACGGAGGGGGTTGTTCATGAAGATTTTTACTTCGCGATCTTCTCCAGTTTGGGGATGGATCAGACGGACTTGGCTCGAAAAGTTTTTCGCGGTATCCGTGCCGGCGTAGCGATCGTGCGCGAAGGCGATGAGTTCCACGGTGTAGGGTTTGTAATACCGCACAGGGCGCATGGCGAGTTGGTAGGTGTGACCATCGACTTGAAAACTGGCGGGGAGAAAAGCGGACGCGGGCACTTTTTCGCCCAACACGCGGCGGATATCCGCAGCGAGGTTCTCTTCGGTCAACCAATTGGAGATGTCGAACACGCCTTTACTGCCCGACTTGGTCATCACCTCGACGCGTGTTGAGGGGATGTTCCGATCGTTCATCTTGGTGGCTAAAGGAGTCGTGCTGAAATTCAACTTGCCGTCGTCGGCTGAGGGTTGGGAGTTGATGTTGTAGGATTGGATTTTGAGGGTGAACGGGAGCACGCTGTGTGTCACCTCGGAGCGGCGCCCGAGCAGGCTTTCAGGGATCGCCACGACATTGTCATGCGTGGGTTCGGTGATATCGATCACGACCAATTCGCTTTTCCGGGCGTTTTCAGAATAGTTTTTCGATCCGCCCTCACCGATCGCCATGAAGCTTTCCGTGGATAGGGTTTCGGTGGCGAATTGCCCGACAAATAGAAGGATCAACCCAGCGTGGATGACAAAAATGCCCAATTTTTTCCGGCTGAATTTAAAGCGTACTGCGTGTGCGGTGATCAAGTTGACGAGGAGCACCGCCCCCAGCAAGTAACCGCCGGGATAGACGGGGATTTTGAAGTCGCCGCCTGTGGGGCTCCAATAAAGAAACAGGCTTTGAAAGTATATTTCCTGAGCGAGGTAAAGGCCGATTTTCACCTGGGCGAGTGTGCCGATAAAAACCAAACCCAGAGAGAGGATCAGGCAACCGACCGTGAGCCGGAGAGAACTGAAAAAAAGTAGGATCAACCTCATAAGACAGGCCGAAGGGTGTTATGAATGGGGAAAAGGGTCCATGGTCAATGGATTCAATGAGCCACGCCGATAAATTCGATGAATGACTTTTTCTCGGCTTCGACGGTTTTGGAATCGCCCGTCATTTTGTAGAACCAAGAATTGCCGCCACGCGGGACGATGGCCCCGAGCATTCTTGAGGGTTCCGAAGTTTTGGCATTCGTGCCCACGAAATCGACGAGCGTGGCTGTGGCATCGGGCAAGGTGATTTGTTGGATGAGCTTGGGCAGGTCAGATTCAAGAGCGGGGGCTTGGCCAAGCTGACCACGCCACCGGTTGATATTGGCGAGGGTGCCACCGACATCACCCGGAAACATGCTCACGGAGATGGTGACCGAAGCCTCGGGAGCACCCGCAGTATAGGTGGCTAGAACCATAGGCCCTGGAGTTCCTTGCTTCCAAGTTGCGGGGGTTTTCCATTTCTGGTCGGAGGAGGGAGTCGTCGGAGGGGAGGGAGTCGAGGATTGGTGCGTCGGCACAGGAGTGGCCTCTTTGGCATGATTATGCCCCGCGTGCGCGTCCTTGGGATCTTCCTTGGCAACGCGATAGGCGGAGACTTCGTCGCGACCGCAGCCGGACATGAACAGAACTCCCAACAGACTACTCGTGATCAAGGTTTTCGTTTTCAATGGGTACATAGTAACATGACCGCGTCATTCGCGGAAGTAATCTTCTACTCTATTCAGCAAGGTTTTGCAGGTTCAAAATATCGCTCAGCTTCAAGAATGCTTACAGCAGACCAAAATAAATGAAGCTCTGTCTGCTTGCACAAGGCTCGTTGGACGGGTAACTATCGCTATCTCTTCATGAAATATTTGGCGGCTTTAGTTCTAATCGGTGCGCTCACCCACGCAAACGCGGGAGTGGTGATCAATGAGATTCATCCCAACCCGGATGTGGCGACGGAGTTGGTTAAATTCGTTGAACTCCACAATGATTCTGATGTGGCGGTGGATCTCTCGGGTTGGCGGCTCACCCAATCGATTCAATACACATTTACCAACGGTGCCACAATCGGTGCCAAGGGATATGCCGTCATCGCGGAAAACCCATTGGCGATGACGACGAAGTTTCAAGTGTCCGTGATGGGGCCGTGGTTGGGGAGCCTGCCCGCTGCGGGAGGAGAGGTGCGGTTGGAGAATGCCCTTGGCGGCACGGAGGACGAGGTGGTTTACCAAGCGGGGTTTCCATGGCCGACCGTCGGTCCTTCGCCGGGGCTTTCCATGGAATTGGCTCATCCACAACTCGACAATTCCCTAGGCGGTCACTGGCGACCTTCTGGAAACAAAGGTTCCCCGACGAACGCTGCCACGGTGTTGATACCGATCGATCAAAGGTGGAGCTTTAACGATACAGGTGCGAATCCGGGTGCCGGATGGAACAGCACGGGTTTCGCCGACGCCAACTGGACCACGGGTGCCGCGCTGCTTTACCATGAGGAGGGCGCACTCCCTGCCGCGAAGGGAACCGATCTGCCGAATTATCAAGCCGGAAGGATCACCTTTTATTTCCGAACCCATTTTACGTTTGAGGGTGATCCGGCGCAAACCAAGCTTTCCGCAGAAACGGTGCTGGATGATGGAGCGATTGTGTATCTCAACGGTGAGGAGTTATTCCGCTTGGGAATGCCCGCAGCACCGACTCCGGTGGCTGCCGACACGCTGGCGTCGCGCTCGGTGGGTGATGCGGCGTATGAGACGGCGACCGTGGTGGCGAATCCATCGCTGCGGCGTGGGGACAATGTCATCGCCGTCGAGGTGCATCAATCGTCGCCGCAGAGCAGTGACTTGGTGTGGGGAATGAAATTATCGGCTGCACCGAAAGGTCCGAAATCGGGGGTCGGGCCAACCCCGGGTGCGCTCAATGCTGCCTTTCAGACAAACCTTCCGCCCGCGATCCGGCAGGTGGATCATTCCCCCCAACAACCGAAGCCGGGGGAACCAGTGCGGATCACGGCGAAGGTGACGGATCCGGATGGTGTGGGGGCGGTGACGGCGGAAGTGCAACGGGTCGATCCCGGTTCCTACATCGCAGTGGCTGATGCGGCCTACGCAACCAATTGGATCACCGTCCCGATGAGAGATCAGGGCGTGGACGGCGATGAAAAGGCGGGGGATGGGGTGTTCACGGCGACGTTGGCGGGCACGGAACAATTATCGCGCCGGTTGGTGCGTTACCGGATCACCGCCACGGACTCCGGTGGAAGAACCATTCGCGCACCCTACGTGGAGGATGCCGAGAAGAACTTCGCCTATTTTGTCTATGCCGGCGTGCCTGAATGGCGCGGGGCGATCCAACCCGGGAGCACCGTTCCGGCTTTGGGTCAGCCGATGGTATTTGGAACGAATGTGATGAGGCGGTTGCCGGTGTATCACCTGATCACCAAATCCCAGTGGGTGTATGAATCGCAGTTTCAGGAGCACGGCGATGGGAACGAGGGATTCAATTGGACAGGCACCATGGTGTATGACGGGCGAGTGTATGATCACATCGCCTACCGCGCCCGCGGAGGGGTGTGGCGGCACGCGATGGGAAAGAATGCGTGGAAATTTAATTTCACGCGGGATCACGGGTTTCTGCTGAAGGACAACTACGGGGAGGCTTACAACAGTCGGCATGACAAATTGAATTTGCGCCCGTTGATCCAGCAGGGGGATTACCAGCATCGCGGCGAGCAAGGGATGTTCGAATCCGTTTCATTGCGCTTGTTCAACATGGTCGGGGTGGAGGGATCGCGGACGCACTGGGTTCAATTTCGAGTGGTGGATGATTTCGCCGAAACCGGTCCGACTCAATACGACGGAGATTTTTGGGGGCTTTACCTCGCGGTGGAGGAAGGCGACGGGGATTTCCTGAAAGAGCACGCGCTGCCGGACGGGAATTTTTACATGATGGGCGAAGGTCTAGGGGAGAAACAAAACCAAGGGCGCACCGCGAGTGCGGATGACTCGGATCTCAGCACGTTTGTGAACACCTACAAGGGCGCACCAGTTGTGGATTGGTGGAGGACGAATCTGAATCTTGGCAAATACTACAGCTACCGAACCATCATCGAAGCGGTGCATCATTACGATGTCGATGATCCTCCGGGGAAAAATTACCAGTATCACCACGAACAACGCTCGGGGTTGTGGTCGGTGCACCCGTGGGATTTGGATCTCACTTGGGCGGCCAATATGTATGGGGGGGGAAATGAACCCTTCCGTGACCGCGTCTCCAACTCAGGCGCACAGCCGCAGTTGCGCACCGAATTCAGAAATCGCGTTCGCGAGATTCGGGACCTGATTTTCAACTCGGACCAGATGTATCAACTCATTGATGAATACGCCAACCTCGTGCATGGGCCCGAAGTCCTTTCCATCACAGATGCCGACCGCGCCCAATGGGATCGCAATCCCATTCTGACCAACTCGGCTTATGGAGTCGTGGCGAGCAAAGGGGGTTGGGGATTATTCTATAAATTCCCCACAGAACAACCCGGGATCAGCAACTCGTTTTATGGAGCCGCCCAGTTGATGAAGCGTTATGTGAACACACGCGGAGCTTTTCTGGACACGCTCGCCACTGAAACGGGACGACCGGTGCGACCTGTTTTGACGAGCCTGGCACCCACAAATTACGCCATCAACCGGCTCAGTTTCCGCACGTCAGCCTTCAGCGGGAGCGGAACATTTTCTGCCATCAAATGGAGATTGGGAGAGGTCACACCCACGACGCCAGGATTGTTCGATCCGTATGCGCCGCGCCGGTATGAGATCGATTCCTCGTGGGAAAGTCCGGAGTTCGCCCAGTATCAAAGCGATTTTCAATTTCCCGTCTCGGCTGCCAAAGTGGGGCATACCTATCGCGCCCGAGTGAAGGTGAAGGATAATGCGGGGCGTTGGAGCAATTGGTCGAGCCCTGTGGAATTCAAGGCGGGGGAAGCGGACAACGCCGAGGCGCTCGGGAAGTCTTTGTGTGTCACAGAGCTGATGTTTAACCCGCCCGCAGGAAATGAATTTGAGTTTATCGAATTGAAAAATTCGAGTGACACGATGGCACTACACCTTGGCGGGGTGAAGTTCACGCAAGGAATTGATTTCACGTTCCCGACCAATACCCTGCTGGCACCCGGGGCTTACGTGATCGTGATAAAAAATGCGGATGTGAACGCGTTTCGTAAGCATTACGGATTGGCGACCACCGTGTCGGTCATCGGACCTTATGCAGGAAGTTTCAATAACGACGGAGAAGTCGTGACGCTTCGAACAGCCGCTGGGGGACGGGAAATCCTGTCGTTCCAATATGGCGATGGACGGGGTTGGCCCGTGGCGGCGGATGGTGCCGGACATTCCATAGTGCCCCTCGTGGAGCCAAGTGCTGATGGGAGCAATCGGGGTCCTCTCCATTACGGCGGCCACTGGAGGGCGAGTGCGTTGTTGCAAGGATCGCCGGGGCGGGCAGATCCCCAACCTGACATGTCGGTCCGGATTAACGAAATCGCCGCACACACTCAAAACACGGATCCTGCGTGGCCGGAATATGATTCCAATGATTGGATCGAACTTTATAACGCAGGCACGACGGACGTGAATCTCAGTGGGTATTATTTGAGCGATACCGCTGTTGATTTGAAAAAATGGGCGATTCCAAGTCAACTTTTACCGGCTCGATCCTGGGTGGTGTTCGACGAGGTTTCCGGTTTTCGCAACCCCATCACTCAAGGGTTTGGATTGAGCAGTGCGGGAGAACAATTGTTTCTTTCACGCCTAGCCGGCACGGGGGAGGATCGCGTGGTGGATGCCTTCAGTTTCAAAGCCCAGGAAATGGGCGTGACTCTCAGCCGGGTGCCCGATGCGGGAAGTTTTTTGGCACGCACTTTGCCGTCACGCAAGACGGCCAATCGCGGGGCGTTGCGCTCGGTAATGATTTCGGAGTTCATGCACCATCCCAGTCCCACGGTGATCAATCCGGAGGATAATTCGTTGGATGAGTTTGTGGAAATTCACAACCGCACCGATGCGGCGGTGGAACTTTTCAATACTCAGGGAGGATGGCGGCTGACGGGTGGAATTGAATTCACCTTCCCGACCAACACGCCACTGGCGGCACGGGGCTCCTGGGTGGTCGTGAATTTTAATCCCACCAATACCCCCGCGATGGAGCAGTTCAACAAACGCTACGGCATCACGAACATCCTCCAGCTTCTCGGGCCGTATGGTGGAAAATTGGGGAATGACGGAGATCGGATCGCGCTGGAAAAACCTCAACCCTCATCCGCACCCAATGTGGGAACCGACTGGGTGGTCGTGGATGAAGTGATTTACGCCACAGTGACGGCGTGGGATTCAGGGGCGACTGGAACCGGGTGTTCATTGACCCGAGTCTCGCAAACTGCGGACGACGGAAATGCACCCGCCCATTGGAGCCCCACGGTTGCCTCGCCGGGGAGTTATCAGGATTCGGTCGTCCTGCCGATTGACAAGGATGGGGATGGGTTGCCTGACGAATGGGAGGTCGCCCACAATTTGAGCCCGACCGATAATTCCGACGCCGGTGAAGACGCGGACAGGGATGGGCTGAGCAACCTCGCAGAGTGGCGTGCAGGAACGAATCCCCAAGACAGCCGCAGCACATTGCGGCTTTCGGGGAGCGTGGGAGCGAACCACGGGATCACCCTCGAATTCGAAGGGGTGCAGGGATTGAATTATCGAATTGAAAAATCGCCCATCCTTCCCGTGTTGCAATGGACCGTGGTGTCCCGATTCGCTCCGCAACCCACCACAGGCCGAGTGAGCCTTCCCACAGAGTCCGACACGGAAGGAAGTTTTTTCAGATTGTTAGTTGAGTGATCTAGTGTGGTGAGCGATTAGTTCGCTTACAAAGTGTGGCGACACGATCCAAGATGAGTTCGGCGGTGGCGGTCCAGACGAAGGGTTTGGGATTCTGGTTATTGGCGGCGATGTAGTCGTCGATGGTGCTGATGAGTTCATCGACGCTTTTGAAAACCCCGCGCCGGATACGTTGCTCGGTGATCTTGGCAAACCATCTCTCCACCTGATTGACCCACGAACCGCTGGTCGGCGTGAAATGCAGGTGATAGCGCGGGTGCTTCTGAAACCACTTGGTGACCTTCGGCGTTTTGTGCGTGGCATAGTTGTCCAGCACCAGATGGACTTCCAGTTCAGCCGGCACGGTGCGCTCGATCTGGTCCAGAAAGCGAAGGAACTCCTGATGGCGATGCTTCTTTTGGCAACGTCCGATGACCTTGCCGGTGGCGATGTCCAGCGCGGCGAAGAGCGAGGTGGTGCCGTGGCGGTAGTAGTCATGCGTGCGGCGCTCGGCCTGGCTCGGACGCATCGGTAGGATGGGCTGGCTGCGGTCCAGTGCCTGTATCTGGCTCTTTTCATCGACACAGAGCACGACCGTGCGAGTCTGCTCGGGCGGGTTCAGATACAGTCCGACGATGTCGCGCACCTTCTCCACGAAGAACGCATCGGTGGAGAGTTTGAAGTTCTCCTGAAGATGTGGCTTGAGGCCAAAGGCCCGCCAGATGCGGACGACGGCGTTTTGGTTGAGCCCGCTGGCCTCGGCCATGGTGCGGGTGCTCCAGTGCGTGGCGTTCTGGGGCCGGGTCTCCAGCGTACGCGTGATGACCGCCTCGACCTTGGCATCCGTGAGTTTGCGGGGCTGACCGGAGCGGGGCGCATCGCCCAGCGCGCCGAGGCGTCCGTCCAGAAATCGCTGCCGCCACTTGCCCACGGTCTGGAGAGTCACGCCGCGTTTGAGGGCGACAGCGGTGTTGCTCAGTCCGGCGGCGCACTCCAGAACGATGCGGGCCCGTTGGGCCGTGCGCTGGTCGGTCTTGGGCCGCCGCACCATCAGTTCGAGCTTGGCTTGTTCCTCGGCTAATAAAACCAGTTCCTTCATCGGTCGTCCCATGCGCATGGCCTACGATCGCAGGCCCGACAACTTATTGCACTTACTAATCACTCACAACACTAGGGAATCTCTTAAAAAGGTTTTAAAGGGTAGGTGTCCAGAGGGCATTTCCCTACTTCCTTGTACGCAATTCTCAAAAACAATTACGCGGAATTAGCACGTTTCTTGCTTTGCGAATCGCCAAGGTGACGACGCGGAACCTCGAGGTGGACGTCACAGGATCGTAACCATGGCGTCATATTCTCGTCATTCTTTCGTCGCACCATCGGTGAATGAATTTGATTTCATTGTGTCTCGCGGCAGGCTTAATGAGCGTGCTAACGCTCGGGGCGGTTGAGGAGGTGTTGGGTTTAACGAGGGCTTCACTGGAGAAGTGGGTCGAGACGCGCCAGCTCATTTCCAAAACACGGGGCGACTGGCAGGCGGACAAGGAAATGATTGAGCAGAATATCCAGCTCTTCGAACGCGAATTGAAGGCGGTGGAGGAATCGATTTCCAAACTCGGCACAGGAAACTCACAAGCGGAAAAGGAAAAAGTGGAAACGACCGTGGCGTTGAAGGCGTCGCATGAAACGCTCGACCAGGCGAAAATGTTTGCAGCCGGCTTCGAGATCAAGTTGGCAAAATTGATTCTGCAGTTTCCCGCGCCGTTGCAGGAAATCTTAAAGCCCTATTTAGATAAACTCCCAGCGGCAGGTGTGGCTACGAAATTGGGTGGGCCGGAGCGAATGCAGGTAATCATCGGGATTTTGAACGAGGTGGATAAGTTCAATAATGCCATTTCAATATTTAGTGAGAAGCGCAAGAACCAGAAGCAGGAAGATGTCGCAGTTCAGTCGATTTATGTCGGATTGGGTGCGGGTTACTTCGTCAATGACGCGGACGATTTTGCAGGTATCGGATCGTCGGGAGCGAATGGATGGGAATGGAAAACGCAATCCGAACTAGCCCCAGCGGTAAAGGAGATCATTCGGATTTATCGCAACGAACAACCAGCGCGCTTTGTTGCCCTGCCCGCTGTCATCAAGTAATTAACGATTTCGCCCCATGCTAATGAAAACCTTTAGAACTTTAATCGCCATCGCTGTCGCCGGTCTTTTGAATCTGAGTGCATATTGCGCGGGTGATTTGGAATCACTCGCTGCGGGCGCGGAGCAGGATTTGAAGAAGTCCCTCACGGAATTGTCAGGTGCGCGCAAGCAGATTGAAGAGGAGCGGTTGCCCATGGCGCGACAGTTGCGCGAACTTGAGCAGAAGTTGACTGAGCGCAGAGCGGATTATGCGAAGGCGCAACGGTTCCAGGAAAACCAATTGGTCGAGTTGAACGCGCTGAAGGCAGAGGCTCGCGTTTGTGCCGACGAAGTGAAATATGTCGATGCACTGATGACGGAATATACCCGGGCATTTCGTTCGCGATTAAATTTTGTCGAAGAGCCACACTACACATCCATGCTGCAGGCAGTCGAAAAAGCAGCGGTGGTGCCGGATTTATCGGGGAGCGAGCGTTTCAAACTGCGCACGGAATTGTTGACGGGCGCGCTGACCCGGTCTGAGAATGCACTGGGGGGAGAAATTTTCGAGGGGCGGGCACTGGATAAGCAAGGGCGTTCTCAGGTAGGCAAAGTCGCACTGATCGGTCCGGTGGCGATGTTCGCGGGACCGACGGATGAGACGGCAGGACTCCTACAACAGGAGTTGAACAAGGCGGATCCTAGTGTCGTGAAGGTGACGGAAGTTTCGGATGCGGATAGGCGTTCGTTGGCAACATCGGGAACTGGCATGTTGCTGCTCGATCCGACGCTTGGGAATGCGTTTAAGTTATCAGCGCTGGACGAGACGCTGTTTCATCAGTTGAAACAGGGTGGTCTGATTATGATTCCGCTGCTCGGGCTCGGAGCCGCTTCGATTTTGCTGGCACTGTTCAAATACATTCACCTGTCGCGCATTTGCGTGGCGTCGGAGACGGATTTGCAACGCGTGTTAGACCGGCTAGAGAATAAAGATCCGGAAGCTGCGCTCGCGCACGCACGTTCAATTCCTGGTCCAGTGGGAAGCATGCTTGCTACAGCGGTTGAGCATTGGGACGAGAAGAAGGAGTATATTGAAGAAATCCTTTACGAGAAGATGCTGGGAGCACGCACAAAGATAGAACGCGGACTGGCCTTCCTTGCGCTCGCGGCAACCACCGGTCCGTTGCTTGGTTTGCTCGGCACCGTCATGGGCATGATCGCGACATTCAAAATGATTTCGATGGCCGGCAGTGGCGATCCGAAGCAGCTCGCGGCGGGGATTTCCGAAGCACTCATTTGCACTGCAACGGGCATGGCAGTGGCGATTCCTGCTCTATTGTTGCACTCGTTCCTCAGCCGAAAGGCCAAAGGAATCGTGGGCAGCATGGAGCACACTGCGGTCGGATTTATCAACGGACTTCAGCAGGGAGACAAATAGCCCTTAAACTCGTAAATGAACTCTACACTTCACACCATCCTTGAGACTTGGGCCAACGGCGGGTGGGTCATGGCCGCGCTCTCAATTGTGGCGCTCGTGGCTTACACGATGGCGATTCAATTGATGATATCGTTATATTATCGAGGGCTGACGCGTGTCTCAGACAGCGATATCGAGGGATGGGTGGCCGATCCATCGAAAGCCCCGGACTGCCTGCGAGAGTTGGTGCGTTACACTCAGGATGGGATTCAGGATTTGCGCGAGATCGAAGGTCGCTTTCGAGAAGTCGAGTCGGCGACAATTCCAGAAGTCGATCGCCGCATCGCGGTGGTGAACACCTTGGTCGTTTCTGCACCGCTATTTGGATTGTTGGGAACGGTGCTGGGAATGTTGCTAACGTTTAAAGCGATTGGCGTGGGTGGGAGTTCGACATCGGAAATCATCGCTAATGGGATCAGTGAAGCGTTGGTGGCGACGCAGACCGGCATGATGGTGGCAATCCCCGGTTTGTTGATGGCGCATTTGGCGAAGCGATGGCGCAATGAGTTCATGGCGTTTTTACTGCGGCTCGAGGGGATTACCCTTCGCTACTTCCGTCGCCACCAGTTCCAAAGAATACCCCGCCAGTATAGCCGCTTGGAAATACAAAACCCGATCCCTGCGATTACTCCTCAAACCCTGCCCATACCTGCGCTCCCATGAAATCACGACGCACCCTGGCCGAGCCGGATGAGCCGATTGAGATGAATTTGATTCCTCTGATCGACATCATCATGTTCCTGCTCATCTTTTTCATCTCGACCACGAGCTTCATCGAGGAGCCCGGGGTGCAAGTGGACAAACCGCAGGCCGCGAGCGCGAAACAGCTTGAGAAAAACAGCATAATATTCGCAGTCACCCCAGATGGAAAGATTGCCTACGGCGGTAAGGAAATTGGATTGGGTGGGGTACGACCAACGGTGAAGCGGCTCTGTGCGAAAGAGGCATTACCAGTCGTGATTCAGGCGGATGAAAACTCGCGTTCAGGCATGGTGATTCGAGTGATCGACGAGGCCAAACTCGGAGGTGCTAAGGATGTCAGCCTAGCGACGGATAAAGGGTAAAACCAGATCGATGCGCAAAGTTTACCAGAAAGACAAATCGTCCTACCGATTACCTGTGGCCACGTTTTTTGGCGTCGGCATCACAGCGGTTCTTTTTTGCGCTTTGCCGTTTTCGCATATCGTGAACAAATCCACGCAGACATTGGAATTGCGGAAAACCGGGACAGTGGATTTGCCTCCTCCAGTGGAAGACCAAGCGCCGCCTCTTGTTGAAGAAGCCTTGAAGCCGCCGGATGCAGAGCCGGAGCCGAGTCTTGCGGATGCGCCGCAGCAAATTTCGATTAGTGCGGATCTGGAATTAGCGGCAGGAAGCGGTGGGGCACTGGCTGGCTTTGGAGAAATACGTGCGCTGACAGCCTCGGAAGGGACCCAGCAGGATGCGTTCGATGTTTCGGAGCTTGAAAAGCGACCTGAAGCGATGTCTCAGGTGGCACCGGTTTACCCGGCGGAATTGCGCAAAGCAAAAGTCGAAGGATCCGTCACCCTTATTTTTATACTCAACGAAGAAGGCCGAGTCGAGGAGCCAAAGATAGAAAGTTCGTCACGAACTGAATTTGAAAAACCAGCGTTGGATGCCATCAAGAAATGGCGGTTCCACCCTGGGATGAAGGATGGGAAAGCGGTGCGGAGTTATGTGCGGATTCCGATGCGGTTTCGGGTCTCGGGAAACGGTTAATTTATGATGAAGCGAGTCCTCCAAGTAATTTTGTTCAGTGCGGCGGTGAGTGAGTTGGCGGCGGCGCCCAAATTCGCACCGTTACCCGAATCACATGAACTGGCATCGGTTTGGAACGATCCGGATTTTGCGAAAAGGTTGATGGGAAGTTATGGCTTTGCGTCGGACGCGGAACCTCGCATGAGCCCGGAGGAGCAGGGAGCCTATCGAGACAAGGTGGTTCCGTTGTTGCGGGAGGATCCAAAAAAAGCCCTGACGATTTTACAGGGCATGGCGAAACCATCCGCGAGTGCACTTTTCGATTTCACCCTGGGTAACGTGTATTTTCAAAGCGAGGACTTGACCAATGCCATCAAGCATTTCGAGGCAGCGATTGCGAAGTTTCCGGATTATCGACGTGCGCAAAAAAATCTCGCATTCGCGCTGGTGCGGGATGGAAAATACAAAGAAGGGATTTTGCCGTTGACGCGAACGGTTGCGCTCGGGGGGGGTGACGGAAAAGTGTATGGGCTGCTCGGTTTTGCGTATTTGAGTCAGGGTCGGTTTGCTTCAGCGGCAGCGGCATACGGGCAAGCACTCGTGTTCGAGCCGGAGAATTTCGATTTTAACCTTGGCGCGGTGAAATGCGCAGTCTCAACCGCGAACTACGATCACGCACTGGCGTTGCTGGATGAGTTGGTAAAATTAAATCCGGATCGTGAAGCACTTTGGAATTTACAGGCGAACATTTTTATTCAGAAAGAGCAACCGGCCAAAGCGGTGACAAGCCTCGAGATCTTGCGGCGCCTCGGCAAAGCGACCCCCCAGAACCTTTATCTACTGGGCGATCTTCACATGGCGCAGGAAACGCGGGACCTCGCGCTCGCGGCTTATTCCGAAGCGATTGAAAAAGACGGGGGTGTAAATCCCGCCAAAGCGTTGCGGGCGGCACAGATTATCGTCAGCCGTGGAGCGTGGGACGAGGCGCGCAAATTGTTCACCAAAATCCGCGCAACTAGCGCAAACCTCGCGAGCACAGAAGAACTGAAGCTGTTCAAGTTGGAATCGAAAGTCGCTATGGCCACTGGTGCTGGAGAAGATGCGATTCGCGTGCTCGAGCAAATCATCGAACGGAATCCCCTTGATGGCGAGGCCCTGTTGTTGGCAGGGGATTATTACGCGAAGAATACCCAGATTGAGAAAGCTGAATTTCGTTTCGACACGGCCAGCAAAATCCAAGGCTTCGAAGCGGACGCATTCGTAAAGCGAGCGCAGTTGCTTGTGCAATCGCGCAAATACGCACAGGCCGTTGAGTTCTTGCACAAGGCGCAGAAAGCCAAACTGCGCGACAACGTGCAGCGTTATCTGGAAAAAGTCGAACTACTGGCGCGAGCCGGCCAATCCTAATGCATCGCGCACTTTTCCTTCTCAGCATCTTGGTCCTCGCCAGTTTGCGGGCGATGGCGCAGGACTTCGGATCAGTTTCGGGCGTCGTGATCAGCACATGGGATGGCGCTTCACTACCTTCCGTCGTTATCACCGTGCGAGGCACGACGTTGGCAGTTCAGACCGACCAGACTGGGCGTTATCAATTGAACAACGTTCCATTGGGGGACCAAGTTCTACGGATGTCTAAACCAGGTTTCGCCAGTGCTGTTGTGACAGACGTGCGTGTTGTGCAAGGGCAGATCACAATGGTGAATGGGAATTTACGCCCGGAGTTTTTCGAGATGGAGGAATATGAAGTCACTGCGGAGGAATTTGCGGAGCAGACAGAGAAAATTATTTTCGAACGACAGCAGGCTGGTTCCGTGATGGAAGCGATCGGGTCGGAACAGTTTTCTCGGCTTGGGGCCGGCGATGCAGGAGCTATCGTGGCGCGTGCGACAGGCGTTTCATTAGTGGGTGGTAAATTCGCGGTCGTGCGCGGTTTGGCCGATCGTTACACACGCACACAGTTGAATGGTCTGGAGGTGCCGAGTTCTGATCCCTATCGAACGGCGCCGCAATTGGATTTGTTTCCCTCCTCGATGATTGATCGCATCAATATCAGCAAAACATTTACGCCAGACCAGCCGGGCGGGAGCGGTGGTGGGACGATCAACATAGTGACGAAACCATTTCCAGACAAACCATTCGTCAAAGGGTCATTTGGGATGTCGTATAATCCCACGTCGAATATGAAGGGAGGATTTTTTGCCGATCCAGCGACGTCAATGAACCAGTTCGACATGCCTCAAGGTCCGACACCGCTGGAATCGAGTTTGTGGTCGTTGCAGCTAAAGGCACCGCTGCCTACGCAGGCAGTTCGATCGGAATCGCAAACGCGTGCGGAGGATCGGCGCCGACAGGCAGATGCTGCCCAGGATTTGTTGCAGAAACAGGGTACAACGGAATTCGCGCCGGTTCTTAAAGAGACGCCGATGAATACCAGCATCAATATTTCCGCAGGCGAAACCAAAAAGTTGGCCAGTCGGCCTCTCGGCATTTTTATCGGAGCAAATTATGCCCGTAAATTTCAATTGCTCGACAATTTCACCGTCCAGAAAGTTCAGGGCGACAATGTGCTGAAGGAAGCAGGCACTGAATCCCGGAGCAACGTCGGCACAGATTATGGGGCGAACGTGAATCTCGGTTACCGTTTATCGGATAATAATTACGTCGCATTCAACTTTATGCTGGCTCATAGCGTTGACGAAGAAGCGCGATCACGGACTTCGCCGTTCTTGGAAAGTCAGCCCTATATTCTCGAAAAACGGCAGCTTCACTACACCGATCGCGAAATCCAGAATTACCAACTCCACGGCGATCACGATTTACCTCACCTGTTTGATTCAAAATTGGAATGGGCGGGAAGTCTCGCCACCGCCGCTCAGGACGAACCGAATCATCGATTCCTGAATTATTTCGTGGAGAAGGACACCGGTGTCGGTCACGTGAGCGACAATGCATTACCGATTCCATTCAACCCATCGAGATACTACCGGTCGATCGGCGATGATGCGCGCAATTTCCGTTTGGATTGGACGCTACCGTTGGAAGTGCTGTCACAGGAAACTAAATTCAAGATCGGTCTCATGAGTTCCAGCATGGAGCGTGATTTTAAGGAACAATATTTTGGATACGTCTTTGGAAATCCGGCGGAGGTTTTTAATCCGGGAAATCCTAATGCCTACCTGAGCGATCCTGATTTTTTAATCTACGAAGCAATGCGGTTGGCCAATTCGGCCCGTGGAACTAACTACAGTTTCCGTCGATTTGTAGATTTGGTGATAGGCCGTCCCTACACCGCGTCTCAGGATGTGCTGGCCGGTTATCCGATGTTGGATGTCGGCGTTACGTCTTGGCTTCGTTTAATAGGTGGAGTTCGCATTGAGCAAACGACGATGCATATCGACACGCGGGATTCAGGATCGTCTTCGATCGACCAGACAGATCTGCTGCCCTCCGCCGGCGCGGTCTTGACGATTGTTACGAATTTGAATATTCGCCTCAGTTATGGAGAAACGCTCGCGCGTCCGAGTTTCCGCGAAAAGGCTCCGATAGCAAATTACCTACCGGACATGGATTTGTTCGCGGCAGGAAATCCAGATCTTACCATTTCATACATCCGCAGCTACGACGCGCGAATCGAATGGTTCCCGAACCCGGGTGAGATTTTTAGTGCGGGCATTTTTTACAAGGCGATCGACAAACCAATCGAGCTCGGCAATGTGGATATCGACGACAATGTCACGTGGTTTAACCGCAAGCAGGGAACGGTGTCGGGTCTAGAGTTTGAGGCCCGAAAATCGCTTGAAGTTTTATCCGACGATTTGAAGGGGCTGACCCTCGGAGCAAATATCGCGATCATCAAATCCGAAACTCCTTACACAAGCGACGAATACAATAATAAACAGAATGCAATCCCGGGGCTTGGGCTGTCCCGCTCACTGTATGACCAATCGCCATACATCATGAATTTTGACATGACCTACGATCTCCAACGATCGGGCACAACGCTAACACTCGGTGCAAATTTTACAGGCGAGAGAATTATCTTGGTCAATGCTCAAGGGCACGACACATACGAACATTCGCCGATTTCTTTGGATGTGCTGCTCTCGCAAAAGATCAGCAACCATTGGAGTCTCCGTTTTGGGGTTCGTAATTTGCTCAATCCCGAGTATCGGCAGACCTTTGGCGAAGATTTTGATTCTCCTATCAAATACAGCTATCGGCGCGGGCGCACTTTCCAATTGAGCATCTCCGCAGAATATTAACTGCACGCTGATCGCATCGTTTCTATTTTGTCACACAACCGCAATGCAATAGCCATTGCGCTTGGCAAAAATAACTTCGGAAAAATTAATTATCTACCAATTATGACAATGAAATCATTCATCAGGAAGACCCTTTGTTGTGTGTGCCTGCTGCTGGGAATCGCAGCGCGCGCGGACACAGTGATCGTCAACCAACTACTCACCGGAAACAACAACTGGTATCGCACCAACGTGTATCAGCTTAATGGCTCGGTGTTTGTTCTTAACAACTCCGTGCTAAATATCGAAGCGGGTACGGTGGTTAAAGGGCACAGCCTCGGAACTTTCGGTACAAACGTCGCTGCTCTTTTCATTACTCGTGGTGCCAAAATCATGGCGGAAGGCTCCGCGAACAGTCCGATAATCTTCACAGCCGATGTGGATGATCTTTCCATGCCTGATGACCTCGGCATTTATCAACGCGGTCTTTGGGGCGGTGTCGTGATTTTTGGACGCACCACCATTAACGGCGCACTTGATGCGGCGGGCAAGAACTCCAATCCCAAGCACGAAGTATACGAAGGATTGCAGGATCTCGTCGTAAACTCGGCGGGTCAGATTGTCGTCGGCGGCGAAGGGGAAGCCCTGCTTCGCTTCGGTGGCAGCGATGACGATGATAACTCCGGCATCCTAAGGTATGTATCGATCCGCCACGGCGGTGCGAAACTTTCGACGGATAAGGAAATCAATGGTCTGTCTTTGGGAGCAGTCGGACGTGGCACTACAATTGAAAATGTGGAAGCCTACGCGATAGCGGATGACGGTTTTGAATTTTTCGGCGGCACGGTGAACACAAAGTATCTCGTCAGCGCATTTTGCGACGACGACACATTTGATGTGGACATGGGGTATCGCGGAAAGAATCAATTCTGGTTCGGCATCCAGGCTCCAGATGCCCGCAATTACGGCATGGAATTAAACAGCCAGATCAATGAAATTGTAACGACGGAACGCTTGCTTCCGCAGTCCGATTTCCAAGT
>CAMBHS010000018.1 GCA_945867235.1 Akkermansia muciniphila | reverse complement strand
GTCGCCTTCAGGCCATGAATTACCTGGGTCAAGCCTTCTCCAAACGTAATATGAACGATTTGGCCGCACGAACATTTCAAAACGCCCTGAAGGAAAAATTGGTATTCGACGAAGAAAAAAAAGAATTGATTTACATGCTGGGTTGCGTCCTTGAAAAAATGGCAAAAAAAGAGGAGGCCATGGATCAATTCAAGCAGATTTACGAAATCGATATTGGATACCGAGATGTGTCGGCAAAGGTGGATGCTTATTATGCCGGAATTTGAAATGTAGATGCCGCCAGCATATCAGCGAATCCTCGACACATTCTGAACTCAGGATGATCGATAAAAAAACACCGACTCCAAGGGATCGGTGTTTTTTGTGTGATTGTTATTCGATTGAATTAGCGTTGGATTCGCGCACTCCCACCCTTCATCACGTGCATCACTTCTTCGAGTGTGACCATTGAGGTGTCTCCTCGAGTCGTTTGCAGCATTGCTCCGTGGGCTGCCCCAAAATCGACCACGTCTTGAGGATTCATTCCCGTAGTGAAACCGTAGGCAATTCCGCTTGAAAACCCATCACCGCCTCCGACCCGATCCTCGATTTCAAGATCCTTGAATTGTCGGGCTTCATAAAACTGTCCATCGTAATAAAGAATACCGCCCCAATTATTGATCAAACCGCTCTTCACTTCACGCAGAGTGGTGCAAACCGCCTTGATATGCGGATAGGCCTGGACGACCCGTTCGACCATGTTTTTGTAATTTTCGACCGGCAATTCCTTTAGGTTGGCGTCTGTCCCTTCAACTTCGAATCCTAAAACCTTTTGAAAATCCTCCTCATTGCCGATCAACACTTGGACATTGTTGATGATATTTTTGGTGGTCGCGATGGCTTTCTCGCTGCTCCAAAGTTTGGAGCGGAAATTGAGATCGTAACTGGTGATGGTTCCGGCCTCATTGGCAGCTTTCAAAGCCGTGGTAACTGTGTCCGCACACTGTTCAGAAAGAGATGTAAAAATGCCGCCCGTATGCAACCAACGCACCCCTTCCTTGGAGAAGATATGATTCCAATCGAGATCGGTTGATTTCATCTGGCTGGCGGATGAATTGCCACGATCATACATCGTCACACTGGCGCGAACCCCGGTTCCAACTTCGGTAAAATTCAGACCAACCCGATTTTTTCTACCTACTCCGTCGAATTTCTCAATCACCACATTGGATACGTCCATCCCCATCGCACGAGCATGGTTGATCACAATTTTGGACACATAATTGTCCGGCAGTTTGCTAAGAAACCCTGTCCTGAGGCCCAGTCGGGCACAGGCATAGGCGACATTGAACTCGCCGCCCCCCACATCGACATCCAGCGTCTTGGCAAACTCAATCCGACCGTGACCCGGAGGCGACAGGCGCACCATGCACTCTCCCAAGGCCATCACATCATGTTTACATTCTGAAGCATTGCGTACTTGTATTGGCATAATAGAAAAAAACTGTTATTTGAAACCGACCCTACCTCACACTCGACACTTTGGCGGTCGGTCAGGCACTAAAGCGGGTAAGGCTTGGATAAACCGTAACCCCTGTCAACTCTGGAGACAGGCTAATTCTCTTGATAAAAGACTAGAAGCCTAAAATTCGAATGGAATCAAGTTGCCCGAAGGCGCAAAACCCTTATGAAGATGGGATGCTTTTATTTCGTGAGAAAATTCCCTCCGATTGGTTGCCCAAGGTTCTCGCCAATCTGCCAGCGATGTTGATTGACCATGCCCACCTGGAACGAAAGGCTGCCACGACCTCGATCAACCTGGAAAAATATCACGAATTATATCATCGGATCGATGAGTTGAACGCCATTGCGATGGAGGAATTACAACACTTCCAGCTTTTGCTCGCCCTATTGAAGCGTCGTCAGATTCCATTCGGCCCCCCGCTGAAAAGCCCATGGATTACGGGGCTGATGAAAAGCATCCGGCATGGGGTGCGACAACAATCGATTGATCATCTTATCTGTTGTGCCCTGATCGAAGGGCGGAGTTGTGAAAAATTTCAAATCCTTGGGGAGGCTTTGAAACCCATCGACATTGAACTCGCAGATTTGTATGCAGGATTAGTCGAATCCGAAGGCAACCATTACGCCACCTATCTTCTCATGGCAAAAGAAATGGATGAAGTTGAAACACGTAACCGATTAAACTATTACCTCGATCTCGATGCGGAACTCATTCGAAATCCAAATCCGCTCCCGACGCTTCACTAACAGACCCTTTACCCGAAATCTTAGGGAAGTTTAACCACTCGATAATATCTCGTTTTTGTAACGGGTAACTCGGCGTATTTAATTTGTCGCAGTTCTGGTGCTGTTAATCTTGTTGCCGATGGGTGATCCACAAAGTCCATCGCCAAAGAATCCGTAAATTGTAGATTATAAACTAGGTTGGGTTCGGCGGACCATGAGAGTTCGAGTTTATCGTCAGGTAACACCAAAATTTGGAGGTTGAGCCCTTGGGGGCGAGCAGGATCGCTCGCCAAAGTAATGGATAAAGGAGCCAATAACACGTCCTCTACACCTTGACGCCACAAACCCGATCCGAAGTAGGCACTATCGATAGGACGGGTCTGGCTGGTGATATTCGTCCTTGTATAAGGTAATCCGATGACGGCTCCGATACGCAATACTTCTCCAGGTTTCAAACCCAACGATTCCATGGGTAGTGCGAGTTTTATAAAATCTGCATTTTCCTCGTCGCGCTCATAAATCATCTGAGGCGAACGATTGAATTGTTGCAGTTTGATCCCGAGAACATTGGAAAAGGTGCCATCTAAAAAAAACGCCCCCTGCCCCGGCTGGAACAACGATGAAGATCGCACAAAATTTCGGGCCTGCGCATCGGCAACCTCATTGCCAAATACACATCCAATTGTGGGGGAAAAATTGGTGAATCCTAGGTTTTCCAAAAAGTCCAAGCCATCCACCCCTTGGACCATTGGATCGATCAAGCCATTGCCTAAGCCGATCAGGGTGGGAACGCCCGCTATTTTTGCATTCTGGAGGAAAACAAAAATCGACTGCTCATGCTGTAACATGGCTCGCGCAAATCCGATGTAGATAAACCGCTCATCGTTATTGATGTAAGCATCTCCTAGTCCCGAAAAACGTCCTAAAGCCGTCGGCAGCACTTCTCCTTTGAGTGTAAACTGCTGACCCGTGATGTTACCGTCCGAATCGGTCGCACCTATAGTCGGAAACTCTGGGGTCGCCCAAGTTGAGGCGTAGTTGCGTGGAACAGGCGGCACTCGATGAATCGTGAACTCATCGAACACGTTGCCTGCACTGTCCAAGGCACGCGCCTTCAATTTGTTCTCATCTACGTGGACATCTAAACAGTGGTAAATAGGCCAGAATTGGCTGCTTCCGGGATAGCGCTTTTGCATCCCATACAGGCTGGCACCACCCCCTCCGCTGACCACCGTGACGACTCCATCTATCGGCGAGAACCGTTCGTAATTATGGTCATGCGAAGTCAGGACGAGTTGCACCCCGTATTTGGCAGCGAGTAACCCAACGGACTGCTGCATTGCCGTCAGGTCAGAAATACCATCTGAATTGTAATCATCATATTGGTGTACACTCGAGGAGCGTAGCACGTGGTGGGTAAAAATCACCTTCCAAGGCTTGGTTGTCGTCGCAAGGTCGTTTTCCAACCATTGATATTGCTGGGATCCCGGCTCGTAACGTGCGAAGGCGAGTGTGTCCGTGTCGAGTTGCACAAAGTGGACCGGACCGTGATCGAATGAACTAAAGAGCCCGATTCCATCGGTTCCCCGTGTCGAGGGTCGAAAGAGATTTCGATACACTGCCCTTCCTCCATTATAGGAATCATGGTTGCCAGGGGTATACGCAAACGGGATAGAGTGATTAAAGGTTCCGTAAATGCTAAAAATCCTCAGATCTTGCGTGTCATCCGTTAAATAGGGATAAACCAAATCTCCAAGATGAATGACACAATCGCCGCCAAGGGTTTTTAATTGTTTAGCAATCAACATTTGTGGGAGATACCCGTAACCTGTATCCCCAACGACGCTAAAGTGAATCGGAGTGTTGGATGCGGCAAAAGTGCGAAAGGTATAGGTTGGAGATGTGGCCACGGCAACTCCGCTCTGGTTCCGGACTCGATATTGATAGAAATTTCCCGGAACCAGATTTGTGATGGAAGCATAATGATTCGTTCCCTGACTTTCAGAGGGCACTTGAACCAACAACTTGTCTTCCTTAAACACATCCACAATCCCGACGGTCGGAAGAACTGTTTTCCAATGGAGTAGCACCTGATTGCTCGACATGTTCATCAAAACAGGTGCACGGCTGAAATTTGCAAATAATTCAGGAACAAAATAAACGGATGGAGACTGAGGATTCCCAGCGTGGTATTGAATCGCCAAAAGGTTTGTCCCAGATTTGAGAAGGGAAATTTTGGATGAAAGGTCGAATTCTTCGATGTGCCCGGAATATCGGTTGGTGATTAATTGCGAAACGGTTGGATGTAAACCGGCGGATGTCGGCACGTTCACCCTTGCTGCCTCAACCCCATTGATCCAAACGATGAAACCATGCAGGCACTCGGTTCGGAGGGTGAGGAATTTGATTTGAGTCACGTCATCCACCGTGAAGACATTCCTTAAACGCAAGGTGCCGTTCGTACTCGGAACCATGGTGACCAAAGTGAATCGAGGCGATCCAGTTGTAAACCCGGAAATGCCATTGCTCCAGCGAGTTGTATCGTGTTTAACATCCGCTACCCAAGGAGGTATACCAACAAGGGGTTCTGGTTGAGGGTTAGCCTCTGCGGCGGGAATAAATTTCCACGGATCCCCAACTCGAACGAGAGCAATAGGGTCACAGAGAGCCGTCAACACAAGGGCATAGGTCAACACTATGCAAAAAATAAAACGGGACGACATTTCGTTGAGTTAAACCAATCCAAAATAGAATGCAAGCCATGTCACCTTGAGTCTGCATGGCTGTCATTTTCTTTGGATGAGACTTCTACTGCAATGGTTCTGAAAGTCAACCAAAGCACCATTGACGAGAATTAAAATGATTTCGAAACCCATGGCTCATGAAATGCGTCTAACTACAGATATGTTAATCTCTTTGCCTCGACCCCGATGGGGATTTTCTACAGCCGCGCACCTGTTGAATAGAGCCGGTTTTGGAGGTTCTCCTTCAGAAATACGGCAAATCGAAGCCTTGGGCATGGACGAAGCGGTCGAACGCTTATTGGCATACGACGACAACCCAGTGCTGACGGAGACCCCCGATTGGACAAAACCGGACTTCGATCGTGCTGCAGAGCGTCAGGCTTTCCGGAAAGCTACCCCGGCTGAGCGCAAAGAATTGCAAAAAACTCAACGCCGCTCCGAACGGGAACGCATGACGGAATTGCGCCAATGGTGGCTCAATCGCATGATGAGCACCCCTCACCCGTTGCAGGAAAAGTTGACCTTGTTCTGGCATGGTCATTTTGCCACCAGTGTTCAGAAGGTCAAAGACGCCTACCTGATGTGGCAGCAAAACAACCTCTTTCGACGGAATGGTTCTGGGGATTGGTTCACCTTGCTTTCCGCGGTATCCAAGGATCCGGCGATGTTGGTCTGGCTGGATCAAGGACAAAGTCAAAAGGAGAATCCCAACGAAAATTTTGCACGCGAGGTTATGGAGCTGTTTACATTGGGAGAAGGGCAATATAGTGAACAGGACGTCACTGAAGCGGCTCGATCATTCACCGGATGGGCTTATGATCGAGCAGAACAACGATTTGTCATCCGGCCACGGTGGCATGACGTGGGGATCAAAACCGTTTTGGGAAAAAGCGGAAATTGGTCGGGCAACGATGTTCTCAAGATGATTATCGAGCAACCGATGGCCCCCAGATTCATTACTCAAAAGTTATGGACCTATTTTGTCGGTCATCCCCCCTCGGAAGAATTGGGTGAGGCTCTCTCCAAGGAATTCGTTCGGCATAAACAACAATTTCGTCCTTGGTTACGCACCGTGTTTCGATCAGAGGCATTTTATGCTTCATCGGTAATGCGCCAACAGGTCAAAAGCCCTGTTTTCTGGCTCGTTAATTCCGCTCGAATTTTACAGAGAAAACTCCCACCAAACGAAGCCTCCAACAACC
The DNA here is from genome assembly GCA_945867235.1 of Akkermansia muciniphila. GTDB lineage: Bacteria > Verrucomicrobiota > Verrucomicrobiia > Limisphaerales > SXQI01 > SXQI01. Next base: position 23,870 of record CAMBHS010000018.1, on the reverse strand, counting down.
TACTCCGCCTGATGGGTCAGGAACTATTCGCACCACCGAACGTAAAAGGTTGGGACGAGGGGCTTGCTTGGATCACAACGAACAACTTGCTCGCACGCTACAATTCGGCCGAATACCTAGTTTCAGGGGAGAACCCGCTACGGATTCCCGCTGGTAAGGCGCAAAAAAAAGGAAGTCCACCACGACGCCTCCCTCTAACGGGTGCGGTTCAGCTTGACTCTTGGTTGGAGGAAGAGGATTGGGTTGATGCGGAACATTTGCTAAATACTCTTGAAATTCGCTTATTCCAAACGAAACTACGTGAAAAACAACGAGCCAGCGTCCGAGAATATCTCGCCAGCCGATTACCGTTGGACACCGTGGACATCCTCCACGCCATACGGTTACTCATGTCCACGCCCGATTTCCAACTGACTTAATCCCCAATACCATTCAGAAGTGACTGCCACTCAACCTAGTTTGTGCCATGAATAATCACACAACCATCAAAACGCGTCGCGAATTCTTACAAGGCTCCCTACTTGGAGCCTCGTTGAGTTGGACGGTTCCCGCTTTTTTATCACGCACTTTTACAACTTTAGGGAGTGAACAAACGGCCGGAAACAGTGGCAATAATATTTTAGTCCTCGTGCAATTAGCCGGCGGCAATGACGGGCTAAACACGGTGGTTCCATTCTCTGACGACCATTACATCAAGGCTCGACCCAGTTTAGCCATTCCGGCTCGTGATGCGCTTAAGGTCAGCGATGAAATTGGCCTCCACCCTGCGCTGGGTGGATTGCGCGACCTACATGACGAAGGGCAGTTGGCGATTTGGCAAGGAGTCGGATATCCCAATCCTAATCGATCGCATTTTCGCTCCACCGAAATCTGGCAGACTGCCAGTGCTTCGGATATCAACGAAAAACATGGCTGGCTCGGTCGATATTTTGACCACGCCTGCGCGGGAGCCGATCCCACCGTGGGGATCAGCGTTGGACGCCAATCTCCCCAGAGTTTTTCTGGTCCACGTCCTCTGGGTGTGAGTTTGGAACAACCCGAAACTTATCGCTTTGCTGACACCGATCCTGCCGTAGGGAATATGCCGAGCGGCGAATCCTTTTATCGGAATCTGAATCGTCCTTCCATGATGGAGGATGAAATGAAAACGAACGTCGGGGGCAGTATTGCAGCGATTGCTGGGTCAACCAATTCCATACATCACCCACTCGATTTCCTAGAGCGAACCGCACTAGATGCGCAGGTCAGCAGCGATCGAATTCGTGCAATCAATAAAGGATCGTTGAATCGGGTTCCTTACCCCGCTTCGGCATTATCAAATCAACTTCAATTGGTTGCCCGTTTGATTGGGGGAGGATTGCCTACGCGTGCCTTTTATGTATCCCAAGGTGGTTACGACACGCATACCAATCAAAGTGCGAGCCATGCCCGGCTCCTCGGAGAATTGGCTGACGGCATCAAAGCCTTTAACAAGGATATCAAAGCTCAAGGCAATTCCGATCGGGTATTACTGATGACCTTTAGTGAGTTTGGTCGCAGGGTGAAACAAAACGCGAATGGCGGAACCGATCATGGTGCCGCAGCACCACTTTTCATGGTCGGTTCCAAGATTCGGAAGGGGTTGCAGGGCGTTGCACCAAACCTCGCCCCTACAGACCTCAAGAATGGGGATATTAAATTTACGACAGATTTTCGATCTATTTATGCGGGGGTGCTTGAGCAATGGCTTGGAACGAAAAGTAATGCCATCCTAAAATGGTCAGGCACAGCAGCTCGCATCACCTGATGCGACGATTCTGAGTGCTACAATTGCAATGTAATGCGTGGAGGGTTTTTCATCGGCTGAAACCCTGATCCCGGAAAGGATGGTAATTGTGTCGAACCTGATCGAAAAACTAGAATACCAGTGCGGAATTGGAGCCCCACTCGCCCCTGGAAGCACCTATGTTGTGGCTGTTTCTGGTGGATTAGATTCGATGGTTCTTCTCAACTTGTTAACCGGACTAAGCCAGCGACATTCTTGGCGATTGGTGGTGGCACATTTCAACCATAAACTTCGAGGTCATGAGAGCGATCTTGATGCTGAGTTGGTTCGTGATACAGCCAAGAATTCGGGTCTGGATTATATTAGCAAATCAGATGATGTGTTTTCCTTCGCCCATGAAATGGGGTTCTCGATGGAAATGGCTGGGCGTGAACTTCGGCATGAATTCTTCGCGGACACAGCAAAGGAGCAGAATGCAGCGGGGGTGGTTTTAGCACACCATGCCAACGATCAGGAGGAACTGTTCTGGATGAGAATATTTCGCGGAATCTGGGGAGCAGGATTGGCGGGCATGCGCACCGTGAGTCCCTCTCCCTCCGATAAAAGCATCCTACTCATCCGTCCGTTGCTCCGCGTTTCCCGCGATGATCTAACAAGTTTTGCCCGTGCGAATTCGATCCAGTTTCGCCCCGACTCCTCAAATTTTAATCTCCGAATTGAACGCAACAACTTCAGACACACTTTAATCCCGATTTTTCAAGCGACCACCAAACGACCTCTTACCCGACTGGTCACGCGATTCATGGAGTGGTATGGGGATCAACAGGACTTCATTCAATCCCAAGCTGATATTTGGAAAAAAACCCGCAAGCCTAGTTTCAAAGAACTGCACATGGCTCTGAAACGGCAAATCTTCCATGATTACCTCGTTAAGGAGGGGTTGAAACCGACTTCAGACACTATCGATCATTTAATTAGGCGTCCCGGACACCGATTATCGGTGGGAAATGGTTCGCATGTTCAAAGCGACTCGGATGGAGGTGTTATTCATAATATGGTGATTTTCAATAAACCTGTGTATTCGAATGACAGCCAGGCAATTGACATTTCCAAACCTAGAATAAAAATAAAATTTAATGGACTGCACCTTGATATCCAGCGGTTATCTGCCGGCATCCAAGAATTGACTTCCAATCCTGCATGGATGGATGCAACAACCTTGCCGGATAATCTCATCCTTCGTCATTGGCAGACTGGCGACACGTTCCACAAACTTGGCATGAACCAAGCCTCAAAATTACAGGATATTTTCGTAAATTCCAAGGTGCCATCAGCAGAGAGACGAAAACTAGTCTTGGCTACAAATCTTGAGGACCAAATCGTTTGGGTGGAAGGCATCGGGGTCGCTTCGCCATTCAAAATAACGCCACAAACGACCGCATTCCTTCGTTGGGATTGGACGAGGAAAAACCACCCAATTGACCCAACTATTGAGCTGGAATCTTGAACCAAAGGTCATGAAGCAAAGGTTGCGAAGGGTTCTCCCTCGTGTTAGCGTGGAAAGAATTATAAATATCGATGTCTGAAGAAAATAAGCCAAATAAGGTCGAAAAGAAGAACGGTGAATTTAAAGCACAACCGCGAACCTATCTCCTTTGGATATTGATCGTGGGATCCATCCCCGTGATGTTCGTTCTGCGCAAGAATACCGAAGAAAAATATACGAACCTAGCTCGGCATCAATTGGTGGAAATGATCGATGCGAAACGAATTGTAACAGGAACCATCCATTACAATCCTCAATCCTCAATCCTCCAAGAAATCACTGGCAAGTATCTCACGAACGACGCAACGGGCGCCGAAGTGAAAATGGCATTCAGAACTAAAACACGATTGAATGAGGATCTAGAGAAACGATTGCTCGATTCACCCGTTTTCAGCACTGCGGAACCCAATACTTTCCTGATGAGTTTGTTTTTCACGGTTCTGCCAATTCTGATCGTCGCTTTCCTTGTTTATTTCTTTTTTATCCGGCAGATAAAAATGGCGGGCAAAGGGGCGATGAGCTTTGGCAAAAGCAAGGCTCGAATGTTGAGTAAGGATAAAAACCGCACGACTTTCAAAGACGTCGCAGGCGTCGAAGAAGCGAAAGACGAGGTTTACGAACTCGTCGAATTTCTTAAAGATCCCAAAAAGTTTCAAAAGCTTGGAGGAAGAATTCCTAAAGGCATCCTGATGATCGGTGCGCCTGGAACTGGAAAAACATTGCTCGCCAAAGCGATCGCTGGTGAAGCAGACGCTTCATTTTTCAGCATCAGCGGTTCTGATTTTGTAGAAATGTTCGTTGGTGTGGGCGCAAGCCGCGTCCGGGATATGTTCGAGCAAGCCCGCAAAGCAACCCCTTGCCTAATTTTTATCGATGAAATCGATGCGGTGGGTCGGAGTCGGGGACATGGTTTGGGCGGAGGAAATGACGAACGAGAACAAACGCTGAACGCCTTGCTTGTGGAGATGGATGGATTCGACACCACAGAGGGCATCATAATAATCGCCGCTACGAATCGTCCCGATGTTTTGGACCCAGCTCTACTACGTCCCGGAAGGTTTGATCGCCAGATCACCGTCAATCTCCCTGACGTTCGCGGTCGTGAAGCAATCCTCAAAGTTCACGCCAAGAATGTAAAACTGGATACTTCGGTTAATCTGGACGTGATTGCTCGGGGAACGCCCGGGTTTTCTGGTGCAGAACTGGCCAACCTTTTGAACGAGGCTGCACTTCTTGCTGCACGAACCGGAAAGAAATCCATTGGAATGGTCGAGTTGGAAGAGGCTCGCGACAAAGTTCGTTGGGGTCGAGAACGACGCAGTCTTGCAATGACGGATGAGGAGAAAAAATTTACGGCATGGCACGAGGCTGGACATGCGTTGGTCAGCGTCCTCTTGGAACACTCCTTCCCTCTTCATAAGGTAACAATCATCCCACGCGGTCAAGCGTTGGGGGTCACGATGTATCTTCCGAAACAGGACATTCTCAGCCGACGGAAAAAGGAAATGTTGGACACCATCGCTGTGACGATGGCGGGACGGATCGCCGAGGAAATCATATCCGGCGATATTTCGACCGGAGCCACGGGGGATATCCAGCAGGCTACTCAAACGGCTCGATCCATGGTGTGCCATTGGGGCATGAGCGATAAGCTCGGCATGATCCAGTATGGAGAGAACAACGAGTATGTTTTCCTAGGGCGTGAAATGACCCGCGGCAAGGATTACAGCGAAAAAATAGCTCAGGATATTGACGCGGAAATCAAAAAAATTATCGATGAGCAATATCAGCGTTCTAAGAATTTGATCGAGACCCACCGAAATCGTCTTGAATTGCTTGCCCATACTTTGCTGGAACACGAAACATTGGACGGAAGCCAAGTAGCGGAGATTGTTAAATTTGGAACATTTACTCCGCCTCCACCCACATTGAATGAACCCGAGCCACCTACCGGAGCTCAAGCAGTGACGGCGATACCCGAGGTGATCAAGCCCTCCTCCCCCGAGATTCCCGGGCTCGGTACCCCGGCACCCGCGGCAGCCTAATATTCAGAAAACTGACTTTTGACATTCGCGTTTCAGTGTTAGGATTCATCCGCGATGTTGAATCCTTCAGACAATCCATCGGAAGACCTGTGGAATGAATACGCAGAAATTTTCCATACCTTCGACGACCTGACGCTTGCTCGCTGGTTGTGTCAAACCTTGGGACAGCTGGAAGGTCGAGTGTGGCGAATGTCACATCCCCTGATGGGTGCCTATCGATTGGCTGGTTCTATCGCTCAAAAACGCGGGATTTGGCATCAACGTCTCGTGGACACACCTAGTGCCTATACGGAGGCGACCTGTTGTGGAGCCCCGTTGCTGGTGTTGTTTACGCCCCTTATCGAAAAGGAAGGGTTAGTCTGTCATCATTGTGGGGAAACAACGGTTCCCATAGAAGACATTCCCAAACCACTCCAAACGCAAATCCGAAGCTGGGGTAAGAAATATCAACTCATCCACGATGTAGCGCATTGGGATGTTGAAGAGCAGGACCAAGTTGATGATTACGAGGATGCCTTGGAGGAAGCTGCCAAGGAAGCTGAGCGAAGCTTGGTCAGTGCGGCACGCAACATTATCCCACGCCTACTAGAATTTTATCCTACGGTAGTTTGGAAGGATCATGACGAGTGCCTTGAGGTCAGGCCCGAAGATCTGGCGTTGAAAAAATAGGCTCCTGTTATAATTCAAAGGTCTCGCGGAGCATGGGAACGTGAACCTCAGCATTTGGTTTCAACTCACGCATTGTGTCAGCAAACGCGAGCGATTGACTCTCTTCTCCATGCACAATAAATATTTTCTTCATCGTGCCACTCAGGCGGTTGACATAAGTAATCAACTCATTTTTATCGGCGTGACCGGACAACGCATCGACCGACGCTATTTTCGCCCGCACTCGGTAGGGTTCACCGAATATATTTACCGATTGGCGACCCGAGAGAATCTGCGCGCCAAGGGTGTGTTCGGCACAGTATCCGACAAACAGAATCAGGTTAGCAGGGTTGCCAATGTGATTTTTGAGATGGTGTAAAATGCGTCCCGCTTCCGCCATTCCTGAGGCACTGATGATGATGGCCGATCCTACGATTTCGTTCAGTGCCTTTGAATCTACTACCGAACGGATATAATCCAGATTATCCATCTCGAAGGGATTACTGACCTCTCGTAAAAAAGCGTAGAGTTTTTCGTTGAAGCATTCCGGATGTAATCGATGGACTTCAGTCGCATTTACAGCTAGGGGACTATCTACGAAAATCGGAACCGCTGGCAGTCCATGGTCTCGAATGATGGTGTGCAATGCATAAACCACCTGTTGGGTACGCCCTACAGCGAATGAGGGAATGATGACCTTTCCCCCTTCCTTAAAGGTTTGAGTAATCCTGTTTAATAACTCCGTACTGAAATGAGTGCGCGATTGATGAAATCGATTTCCGTAGGTGCTTTCGATTTGGAGGAAATCCACATCATCCACGGGATCAGGATCGCGAAGAAGCAAGTCGCCGCCACGACCGACATCACCAGAAAAAAGATACCGAAACGATCGTTCGCCTTCTGTAATATCCAAGACAACTTGGGCCGATCCTAGAATGTGGCCTGCATCTCGAAAGGTGACTTTCACCCCGTCCGCCACGAACAAGGGACGATCATAGCCAACAGACACAAACTGGCGCATGGCGCGTTCGGCATCAGCGGGAGTGTATAAGGGTTCGAGACGAGGCAGCCCATTTTTGGCGCGTTGCTTGGAGATGTATTCAACATCTGCCATTTGGATCCGGGCAGAATCCTCAAGCATGATACTGGCTAAATCGCGGGTCGCAAATGTGCAATAAATATTCCCTTGGAAGCCTTGTTTGCAAAGGTTGGGTAAGTTGCCGCAATGATCAATATGCGCGTGACTTAGAATGACGGCGTCGATTTCCGTGGGGTTAAAATTGAAACAGCAATTACGCTCGCGGGACTCCTCTCGACGTCCTTGAAACAATCCACATTCGAGCAAAATCTTATTCCGATTGACCTCGATGAGGTACATCGAGCCTGTGGTTGTTCGGACAGCACCGTGGAATTGGATGCGCATTAGGACAGAATGTGCAGTGAAACCCAGGGCGCAAGAAAAAACTGGGCTCATGGACGGCTTTCAAGCTTGCCCTACGAACCCTACATGTGCTGAATCACAGTGTGTTGCCCAATAACATCATCCTTCAGTGGGAAATAATCTCGCGTAATTGTTTGGGTTGGGCCGACTTCATCGTCGCCAAACAGATCAATGTCTTTTTCTACACGACAACCCGAGTTTACCCAATGCCTTGTTTCACCGAGCAAATAAAACAAAAAAAGTGTCAGCATAAACTTAGGTTCCCTATGGATGAAACGGGTGCCAATAGATTTCAAGCCGACAATCCTTCCCAAGATTAAGGAAGGATCCTTATTATTATGACTACACTTCCCCAATCCCGCTCTCCTTGGTGGGCGGAACTCACACGATATCATTGGTTCGTTCTCGCGGTCGCTGCCCTCGGTTGGCTATTCGACACGATGGACCAGCAACTGTTTAATCTCGCACGCGTTCCGGCGATGAAGGAACTTCTCACAACCGCTGATGGAATCGCTCCTTCCCCTGCTGATGTGGCAAAATATGGGGGGTATGCCACTTCCATTTTCCTAGTTGGATGGGCGACAGGCGGTCTCATTTTCGGCGTGATTGGGGATCGGATAGGCCGAGCAAAAACCATGATGTGGACCATTTTGATTTACTCGATCTGCACAGGATTGAGTGCGATGTCACAGAATTTTTGGGACTTCGCCTTCTATCGTTTCATCACAGGTTTAGGGGTAGGTGGAGAGTTCGCGGTCGGGGTGGCCTTGGTAGCCGAGGTGATGCCTGATCGAGCACGCCCTCACGCGATTGGGCTTCTGCAAGCACTCTCAACTGTTGGTAACATTACCGCCGCATTAACCAGCATTGGATTAGGCCAACTTGAACAGGCGGGTTCTTTAAATAATTTCAAGGCATGGCGTTTGATGTTTCTGGTTGGTGCACTACCCGCTCTGCTCGCCGTAGTCATTCGCAGACGCCTCAAGGAACCCCAACGATGGCAGGAAGCTAAGGCTGCAAAACAAGTCGCAGGCAAGAACCAATTGGGCTCGTATTCCGAATTATTTAGGAGCCCCGTTTGGAGAAAACGTGCTCTATTAGGAGTCTGCTTAGCGTGCGCGGGCGTCATTGGACTTTGGGGGATCGGCTTTTACAGCATTGATCTCAACCGAAGTGTTCTCGAAAAAACCTTTCGAGCCGAAGGTCTGACCGGTGTGGCGTTGAGCGGCAAACTCAATATTTGGGCAGGAATTACATCGATCATGCTCAACTTTGGAGCATTTTTCGGTATCTACGGTTTCAGCGCATTAAGCCAAAGGATCGGCAGAAAGCCGACCTTCGCCATCGCGTTCGTTTGTGCTTTCCTGAGTACTGCCATGGTCTTCTGGTATATGCGGACGCTGACGGACATTTTCTGGATGATGCCCATCATGGGGTTCTGCATCCTGTCCTTATTCGGAGGTTACGCGATCTATTTTCCGGAATTATTTCCAACCCATCTCCGCAGCACTGGCGTGTCATTCTGTTACAATGTAGGACGATTTATTGCTGCATTGGGTCCAATTTTTCTCGGACAATTGACAGGTGTATTTTTTAAGGATTATCCAGAGCCCATGCGGTATGCCGGCTTGACCATGTGCAGTGTTTTCTTGCTCGGCATTTTGGTGCTTCCATTTCTTCCTGAAACTCGGGGTCTGCCATTGCCAGAAAGCGATCGCGGTTTGAGCCGTTAGTCACAAAGCGTTTTATGAATTCGGTCCCTGTTGAGTCTGTCTCGGGATTGATTGAACGTGTCACCTTCTACAGCGAAGAAACAGGCTTCGCCGTTATTAGGATCAAGGCGAAGGGACACACCGACCTCGTCACGGTCGTCGGAAACTCCGCCTCGGTAAATCCAGGGGAATGGGTAACGGCTGAAGGTCATTGGATACGAGATCGCGACCACGGTCTTCAGTTCAAGGCGGTTTTATTACAAAGTGTCCCTCCAACCTCCTCCGAGGGCATCGAAAAATATCTCGGCAGCGGAATGATCAAAGGCATCGGGCCTATTTACGCAGCGAAACTGGTGAAGCAATTCGGGGACAAAGTTTTTGACATCATTGATCAGGAGTCGGCGCGGTTGGAGGAGGTTTCTGGGATAGGGCCCGGGAGGAGAAAAAAAATCAAGGAAGCGTGGGGCGAGCAGAAATTCATCCGCGAAATCATGGTGTTTCTTCACTCCAATGGAGTGAGCACAGGTCGCGCCGTGCGCATCTATAAAACCTATGGAGAAGCCTCGATTGAACGTGTTCGTGAAAATCCTTATGTCTTGGCCCACGACATTCCTGGGATCGGATTCCTGACTGCGGATTTGATCGGCTTAAAGTTGGGAATTCCTCACGAATCGATTTTACGAGCAACTGCCGGATTGGAGCACGTCCTCGGAGAGGCCCTGTCGGAGGGTCACTGCGCCTTACCCCGCGCGGTTTTGCTCGAGCAGGCAACAGAATTACTAAAAGTAAGCGAAACGCAATGCGCGGAAGCGTTGCGGCAGCTTTTGGAAAAGAAGGATGTGGTAGAGGAATTGATGGGCGAGGATCACCTCATCTTTCTCCCGCATATCCGACGTGCCGAGGAAGGGATCAGCACCCTGTTAACCGCCTTGTGCACTCACCCTCCAAACTATCCGCCCATCAATATTACAAGTGCGATCGCATGGAGTGAACAACAGGATAACCGTGAACTGGCTCCCAGCCAACGGACTGCTTTGGAGAAGGCTCTCACGAGTTCTGCCTTGGTTATCACAGGTGGACCTGGCGTGGGGAAAACCACCCTGATCCGCTCGCTCCTCCAAATACTCACCGCCAAAAAGGTGCGTCCACTGTTATGTGCTCCGACGGGTCGAGCCGCCAAGCGGATGTCTGAAAGCACCGGGCTTCCTGCTCAGACGATCCACCGATTGCTCGAATTCGACCCCAAGCAGGGTCGATTCACACGCAATGAAGGGAGACCGTTGGATGTTGACCTCGTGGTGGTCGATGAGACCAGCATGGTTGATGTGCCACTGATGTATGCCCTGCTGCGTGCGCATCCACCGGGAGCTGCCCTTGTTTTGGTCGGCGATGTGGATCAACTTCCCTCCGTCGGTCCGGGGAATGTCCTATCCGACATCATCGCCAGCCAGTGCATTCCTGTGGTGCGTTTGACAGAGGTTTTTCGTCAGGCCGCACAAAGTCGAATTATCACCAATGCTCACCGAATCAACCAAGGGATTCTTCCCGAGTCGGGTGGCCGCGATCAGGAATCCGATTTTTATTTTATCGAACGCGATTCTCCCGAAGCGATCACGGAAACTTTGGTGGAAATGGTAAAAACTCGGATCCCTAACAAATTCCGACTTGATCCCATCCGGGATATTCAAGTTCTGACCCCGATGAATCGAGCCTCGTTGGGGGTGCGTGAATTAAACATGGCACTTCAGGAGCAATTAAACCCAGGGCGTCCAAGCGAGGAAGTCGTCCATAAATTTGGATGGCAATTCAGACCTAGGGACAAAGTCATTCAATCCATCAATAATTATGACAAGGAAGTTTTCAATGGCGACATTGGAATCATCTCCTCGATTGATCCCGTCGAAAAAGAAATCATCATCCGTTTCGATAATCGGGAGGTTCCCTATGATTTTTGGGAACTAGACGAAATCAATCTTGCCTACGCGATCACGGTCCATAAGGCACAAGGGTCAGAATTTCCCGTTGTGGTGATGCCTGTGGCGACACAGCAATTTCTCCTATTACAACGCAACCTCATCTACACAGGCGTCACGCGAGGTCGTCGGTTGGTTGTGCTGATCGGTCAACGAAAAGCGTTGTCGATCGCTTTGAGAAATCAGCAATCCAGTCGTCGTTACAGTGGATTGCTCCAGCGGCTGAAAGCCATCAACTTTTAACCGGCACCAGACAACTACTTCTGTGCCATATCAAAGCAAAGTAACCAACCCTCTGATCTCAAATACAATTTTTTCCCGGCTAAGATCGGAGCGGTCCAGCAAGGGTATTTTAATCGTGCGATCTGTGCTCGACTGCGCTCCACGGCTTTCTCAGAGTTTACATCGAATAGTCCTAGAATGCCTCCCTCCCCCAATGCAATAAGCTGTCCGTCAGCATAAATAGCGGAGCCCCGTCCGTAGGTGGGAGCCATAGGGGCATGTCCAGCCCAACGTTCATCGCGTTCCCACATCACTTTTCCGCTCTTGTATTCAACACAACGAAACAACGAATCCGGTTCGTTGCGTCCACTGAAACCGTATAGGAAACCGTCCCGTAACACAGGGGTGTCCCAATGAAGCTCCATTCCGAGCCCACGCCAAACTTCCTCCACACCTTTGTTGTCCGGTTTCACTTTGAGGAGCACCGATCCAACCTTGTAATAGGCACCTGAAATAAACACCGTATCCCCAATGACGATGGGGTTCATGGCATTCACCGTATCGTTGGCACGCGATCGAAACCAGAAGCTGAAATTCACCATCCCATTGGTCGGATTGAGCGACACCAAGCCTTGACGCATCAGACAAAATATCTGCCTTACTCCATTGACGGTTGCCGCCACGGGAGTGGAATAACTGGCCTGTTTTTCCCAGTCTTGCCAATCCACTTTGCGCTCACCAGGCCAAGCCACCATAGGTTGCCCCTGCCAATTTTTGGCACCCACACTTTCCCACAAGGTTTTACCGGTCGCCGCATCAAATCCAACAACTCCAGAATTGGGTTGACCACCCACCATCACGATCAGGGTATTTCCCTCTAGTATCGGACTACTTCCGACTCCAAAAAATGCTTCCGGAATTGTCCAATCTTTGGCTGTCTCACGTTCCCAAACAAGGCTTCCATCCTTGAGGTTCAAACACAGCAACCGACCTTGGGTTCCGAAGGTGTAGCAACGCGTCCCCGTCAGAAGTGGTGTGCAACGAGGGCCGTTATTGTATCCGTAAGGATCCACGTAGGTGGATGGATTCGAATGGCGCCAAATGGATTGACTCGTTTTTGTTGAAAAGCACTCAACAATTTCTTCGCCCTTCAACCGATGATGCAACACCAAATAATCGCCCGTTACAGAAGGAGCACTGTAACCGGTGCCCACTTGCTTTTCCCACACCAAAGGGGGGCCATTGGTGCCAAACGACTTTAATAATCCTGATTCCCGCGAAATACGGTTGAAAGTCGGGCCAAAAAACTGAGGCCAATCATCCGCCTGCGTTCCCAATAGCAGGGTGAAGAATGCAATGATTGCCCAACTTACGCGCGCCATAGCGAGAACGTTGATGCGATTATCAGAATCGGTTTCCACGGGTGGAAGTCTTCACCCGACACAGAATATTGTTTGCGGTCACGTAAAGTGTCGATCCATCGTCACCCCATCCACAATTCGCAGTGCGCACCCCAGTGTTGATCGTTCCCAAGTGTTTGCCTTGGGGCGAAATCACCAAAACACCCCCTGGGCCTGTTGCAAAAAGATTTCCGAACTTGTCGACCTTTAGTCCGTCGGGGGATCCTGGCAGACCCTTTTTTGCCAAAGCAGACGCGTCGAAAAAAATGCCTCCCTTGCCCAACTTGCCATCTGCCAACACGGGATAAGCCATGATGACGGGTTTCTTAGAATCAGAAACGGCGACATACAATATTTTTTCATCGATTGAAAACGCGATTCCATTGGGAAACGTCAGTTCACTCGTGAGCAACGTGACTTGCCCCGTTTTTCCTAATCGATAGACCCCGCTAAAATTGAGTTCCTTCGCCAGATCATTCACATTGCCGACAAGTCCGTAAGGAGGATCAGTGAAGTAAAGATCGCCGTTTGATTTGTAAACCAAATCATTGGGACTATTAAACCGACTGAATTGCCAATAACGCGCCAAGGTAGTTCTATGGCCATCGGCTTCCAACCGTATGATTTGACGATCTCCATGTTGGCACAAAATAAGATTTCCTCGTTTATCCAATGTTAACCCGTTGGAACCTGGCTCGCCTCCGCGTGGGGCTGAACCCGTATATCCCGAAGGCATCAGAAATTCTCGGGTACCGACACCCTCCTTCCATTGGAAGACGACATTGTTAGGAACGTCAGAAAAATAAAGAACGCCCTTGGACTTGTTCCAGATTGGCCCCTCTGACCATTTAAATCCTTCCGCCAATTTTTCAATTTTCGCCGTCGTGGGGATCAGCTTGTCCATGGCAACTTCATCAATCCTATCGATGCTGCCGAATGTCGGATAAACATGCGGCACAGCCTTCGCGGACTTGGATTTCTTGCTTACAACAGTGATTTCGGCACAGTCCTCGCACTCCTCAGCATCTTTTTTGGATGAATCAGACCAAGCAATCGGAGCAGTTCCTAGGATTGCTAAAAATAGAAGCCCTGTGTTGATTAATTTCATACTTTGATTTGTCCTAAACTTAAATTGAGCCCAAGGATGGTCAAGGCTAATTGAACCAGAAGGAGCAGATTATAAAGTATCTGAACTTTTAGTAACCGGACTTCAATCCATGTAGTTTTACCCGAAGTTGAAAAGGACTTAGCGTGATAGCGGAAGCTTGCAAAAAGTGCGCCATCTTGGAACATTATATCGAGATCAGACTATTTATGCAAAGCACTGAGCCTAATCCAAAACCGTTGCAGAACCTTGAAGAGTGGGAGGATTTCCTCAAGGAACGTTATCCTGAAGGAACCCCGACAACGCCTTCGACTCAGGTTTTTCAGGCCACTGATCCCGATAAAAAAGAGGCAGCATTCAGAAATTATGAAGTGGATGCGCGTCCGACTGTCAGGGAGTTTTATCGGTTGAATCACCAATTCCAAAGTTTTGAGTTTGGTCAGGCCAAGCGGAAGGATTACTTGAGTCTGGAGCGGCCAAAAATGACCGTCTGGCAGGCGATGGAATTCCTCAACACCCTCGTTGACGATAGTGATCCAGACACCGATCTTTCCCAGCTCCAGCACCTTCTTCAAACCGCTGAACACATTCGCCGGGATGGACACCCCCGTTGGTTCATCCTCACAGGACTGATCCATGATCTAGGCAAAATCTTGTGTTTGTATGGCGAACCTCAATGGGCCGTTGTCGGGGATACTTTTCCGGTTGGATGCGCATTTTCTAAGAAAATTGTTTTTCATCAATTTTTTGAAGCCAATCCGGATTCGAATAACCCACAATACCAATCCTTGCTTGGCAACTACGAACCGGGCTGCGGTCTGAACAAAGTCAACCTCTCATGGGGTCACGACGAGTATCTTTATAACGTGGTGAAAGATAAACTTCCTGACGAAGGATTGGCGATGATTCGCTATCATTCCTGTTATCCGATTCACCGCGAAAGAGAGTATGAGTTCCTCTTGAATGACGAGGATCGCCGTCTCATGAATTGGGTGCGCCAATTTAATCCTTATGACCTTTATACCAAAAGCCATGAGAAACCCGATGTGGAAAAATTGCGCCCCTATTACGAAGATTTGATCAACGAATTTCTTCCCGGCGAACTTCGCTGGTAATTATTTTATATTAGAACTGCGTCACATTCATTGGAGTTTCGCCCATGCATTGTTCATGAAATTCGCGATTTGCAACGAGATCTTCCAGAATTGGAAATATGATGACATTGTTCCATTCGTCGCTCAACTGGGTTATGAAGGGATTGAAATTGCTCCCTTCACCGCAGCCAAATCCGTCGTGGATGTCCCGACCTCGGAAAGACATCGGTGGCGTGATTTAACCCAACGACACGGACTCACAATCACAGGAATTCATTGGGTTTTGGCTCATACTGAAGGACTTCATCTCACGCATCCAGACGCCAATATTCGCTTACGCACCGCTGAATATTTTGGGCATTTGGTTGATTTTTGCGCTGATATTGGAGGACGAAACATTGTTCTTGGTTCCCCCAAACAACGCGGACTTGTGGATGGCGTAACGTTGGAACAGGCTGAGGATTTTGCGTTTGCTGTTCTGCAACCTGCGGTCCGAAAAGCACAGGAGAGGGATGTCGTCCTTTGCTTCGAACCGTTGGGACCCGGCGAAACGAACTTTATAAACACCGCCGCACACGCCATCCAATTTGTGGATCGGTTTGACAGTCCTCATTGCAAAATAATTCTGGATGTCAAAGCCATGTCCGCAGAAGACAAGGGAATCCCACAAATCATCCAGGAAAGCCGAGGACATTTCGCCCACTTTCATGCCAACGATAAAAATTTGAAGGGTCCAGGATTTGGAGAGATTGACTTTGTTCCCATAGCCCAAGCGTTGCGGGAAAGTTCCTACGACGGCTGGGTCTCAGTGGAGGTCTTTGATTTTTCAGAAGGTCCTGAACGCATCGCCCAAGAGAGCCTTAATTACCTGCGGCGAACATTCTCCACAGAACGAAATTGAATCATTGTCAACGGACCAGCAGGGATTCGATTTCGTTGCGGAGAACCTCGTTGACCGCATCCGCCGATTGGTGGGCATCCACGATCTTAAAACCATAGGTCGCCTGCAATCGTTTGAATTGATGTTCCATGAGAGCTTGATACTTGAGAAAGCTATCGAACATATCTCGGGATAATCCCAAATCCATACCGCTCTCCCAATAATCAAGTGAATGGTTTTTGGCGAAATTACGCTTCACCAATTCCTCAGGTGAGACATTCAGATAAAAAACCGCGTCAGGTTCCAAGGCTATGCCATACAAGTTTTTTACCCATGCCTCGTCCATTCCTCGCACCATGTCACGCACCATCAATGTGTAAATATAACGATCGGCTAAAACCATGAATCCGGAACGTAAGGCTGGAAGGATTATATTCTCCAACTGATCCGCAAAATCCGTGGCATAAAAGAGACTGATCGTGATGCGGCTGAGAATATTGCCTTGTTGGGCTTTATTCAGCTCCTCGCTCACCAAAGTCGAACGCTTGAGTCCGACTTGAACCGTAGCGTGCCCGTTACCTTCCAACCATTCCACTAATCGCGTAATTTGTGTCGAACGTCCCGAACCATCCGCTCCCTCCACGGCAATAAGCTTCCCGCTCAGAGCCTCCAACTTTACTCCTGGTAACCCGTGACCATAAAATCGCCTTTGCGATAACGATGGCACAACAATGTTGTGGTCAGCTCTTTTTTGTTTGAAAAGGGAGTTCATGTTATCGTCAATACTTGACGGCAAGATACTTGGAAACATCGATCCTTGAACCAACAATCTGTCGAACAATGGACTGTTGTGTTTCAACCGGTTGATTGGCATCGACGACTACGAAATTAAATTCTGTACTCATGGCAAGGTACTGCTCAAGAATGCGACCTTGGAAAATGCGAAAACTCTCGTAGGGGTCAGTTGATAATTTCAAATCCATTCCTGCTTCAAAATATTTCAACTCTGGACGATTATCCAAAATGCGGCGAAGCGAAACTTCGAGACCCGCATTGAAAAAAAACGTGAGGTCCGGCAGGCAGGCGAAGTTGTAATTGCCGCGAACCCATTTTGAAGGGCAACCGCGAACCACATCGCGTGCGAAAGCCGTGTAAACGTAACGGTCACACAACACAATGTATCCGGCCCGCAATAAAGGTACTAATTGACGCTCATAGCGATCGGCAAAATCCGTGGCGTGGATCAGACTGAATGTCGTTGGGGTGAGCAACTCACGTTTTTTCCCTTTGCTCGTCGCGCTTTTGACCAGTTCCGAAGAATTCCATTCACTAAAAAAGACCCGCGCCCCTTCAAGTTCTAACCAGCGTTTGAGCAAATAAATTTGAGTTGATTTTCCTGAACCATCCAAACCTTCAACAGCGATCAGGCGTCCCGGAAATCCTAACTCTGCAAATGTGTTTTGTCCGATGAGCATAACTTTGTGTCCAAAGAAATTATCCCAGTCCAACCATTCTACCTAATACAGCAAACGTCATGGTTGTGGCTAACGTAACGACACCTTGAACCGCTGGTATTTGCCACGCGATAATCACCATGATGAACCCATAGGGCACCAATTTGAAATAAGTTTCCCATTTCAACTGCAAAAGGTGAGCCATGACATGAGATCCATCCAGCGGCGGTATCGGGAGTAAATTGAAAAAACAAAGAAACAAACTAATGAAGGCGATTTGTAAGGCGGATTGGGTAATCAACTCAACCTGGAAGAAGAACCCAATTTTTGCCACGATTATGAGCACGATGGCGAGAAGCACATTCATTATCGGACCGGCCATGGCGATGAGCGAATCGTCCAACCTAGGGCGACGTAAATTATTTATATTCACAGGAACTGGTTTTCCCCAACCGATGATGAAACCGGCCAAACCTGACCCTACGGACGCAAGAAATATGCTCAACAGCGGAAGCATTATCGTACCGACCGGATCGATATGAACGCTTGGATTCAACGAGACGCGTCCCTCGTTTCTGGCGGTATCATCGCCGCATTTTGAGGCAACCCACGCATGGGCAAACTCATGGAAAGTCAGCACAGGCAAAAAACATGCATACATTAACAAACCATTCAATAAACTCTGCGAATCCATGGCGCAGAAAATACCACAGGGCTCCATCCCGTAAAGGCAATCTGGAACCTAGTCCCACGATCCGATCCCAATATCTCAAAATCGACTTCCATTGAATTCAAACTCATCACAGGCACCGAATCTCAACTTGTGTTTATCATCGTCCGAGTGAATTGTTGACAAAGTTACAACGCATGAGCCCGGAAACTATCGTCATTGTGCCGACATACAACGAGCGGGAAAACCTCCCCAATGTCGTGGCTTGTTTAATGCAACTTCCTGTGAAGTTGCACCTGCTTGTGGTGGACGACAATTCACCCGACGGTACCGGCAAATTGGCCGACGAATTCGCGGCAGCGGATCCTCGTATACATGTTCTCCATCGACCCCAAAAAAACGGGTTGGGTCGTGCCTATTGTGCGGGCTTCGCATGGGCCTTGGAGAAAGGGTATGATTTTATTTTTGAGATGGATGGAGACCTGTCGCACAATCCTGATGATATCCCTTCTTTTCTTGCCGCCATCCAGAATGCCGACCTCGTGATCGGTTCTCGATACAGCAATGGCATCCGCGTCATCAACTGGCCCCTGAACCGCCTAGTCCTGAGCCTTGGCGCCGCTAATTATGTCAGGCTAATCACTGGGCTTCCTTTCAGCGATCCCACGGGCGGTTACAAATGTTTCCGCCGTTCTGCACTGCAATCCATTGATCTCAATGCCGTGGATTCCAACGGTTACAGTTTCCAAGTCGAACTGACTCACAAGATTTGGCGTCAAGGTTTGCGCGTCGCCGAAGTGCCCATCATCTTTACCGATCGCTTCCATGGTCGCTCCAAAATGTCTGGGAAAATTGTGAAGGAAGCATTGCTGATGGTTTGGCGATTACTGATCCAAAACGGTCTGAGACGTAAACCGCGCTTCAACCCAAAGAATTCCTGAGTTCACCCTTTATTCGCGTCCTATCCAATTCAAATCAACCGATGGAAAAACGAATGAATCACATTAGATCAAAAACCCTCCAACCCCTTTTCGTTTTATCCTTAATTACCTTTGGGTTCCTAGGGACACTACTCGGGGAAACGAATTACTCAGGTCATTTCATCTTCCCTCCCCAATCCAAGCACGTCCATAGCAGTTCCATTGTTGAATGCCCCAATGGCGACCTTATCGCAGTTTGGTTTCATGGATCAGGCGAAAAAGGTGCGGACGATGTTCAAATTCAAGGCTCACGTCTTAGGAAAGGGAAAACCTCGTGGGAAAAACCATTCGTCGCTGCCGATACTCCCCAAGTTCCTGATTGCAACCCGATCGTTTTTATCGATGCACAAAACCGTCTTTGGCTGGTCTGGATCGTTGTTCATGGCAACCGCTGGGAGAAATCTCTCCTCAAATATCGCTACAGCGAGGATTATCAAAATGAAGGCTCACCCCAATGGAAATGGCAGGACATCATCCTTTTGAAGCCCGACAACCAATTACCCAACCAATTAAAAGAAGGCTTTAACAAACTGGGTTACAAACAAGAGATGTGGGGAGAATATGCCCTACCGTATGATAAACTCCTTATCGAGGCCGCCCGAGATCAACATAAAAGGGAACTAGGCTGGATGACGCGCTGCTTGCCGTTGATCCTTACTTCTGGTTCCCATTCTGGACGGATATTGTTACCACTTTACTCCGATGGATTTAACATTTCGCTCATGGGCATTTCTGATGATGCCGGCAAGACGTGGCGAACCAGCCAACCCGTGGTGGGGTTCGGGAATATCCAACCCACACTCGCTCGACGAAAGGACGGGACCCTCCTCGCATTCATGCGTGATTCGGGAATGGCTCCTCAACGCGTCATGGTCAGCGAATCCAATGACGATGGGGAAAGTTGGACAGTTGCGCAGGATACCCCGCTCCTCAATCCAGGCAGCAGTCTCGCGGTGACCGTGCTGGCCGACGGACGTTGGATCATGGCATTGAACGACACAGAGCAAGGTCGCCACCAAATGAGCATTGCGTTGTCGATAGATGAAGGTCGCACCTGGCCACGGCACAAAATAATTGAAAAAGCACCCCCTAAACAGAATGGCTTTGGCTATCCAACCGTCATTCAATCTCGATCGGGAAGAGTTCATTTAACCTATTCCAATAGCCAAACCCAAGGTGCCACCATCAAACACACATCCTTCGACCCAGATTGGCTCAACACAGGGACTGAACCCTACTAACACCGAAGCTCGAAAACTCAATGAAGGGAATTGTCCTTTTCTGAAAACAAAATAACTTCCCATGAATTCAAAACTTGCCCGATTCTTGATTGCGTTGCTGACGACGGCGATGCCTGCCACTGTTCATTCGCAAGTCCGATACATTTCCAATGATAATCAAACCATCACGATCACAGGTTGGGATGAGGTTTCGGGTTCACTGGATATTCCTGATTTGATTGATGGACTTCCCGTCACTGAAATAGTGGAAAACGTGTTCGTCGGAAAACCAAATCTCACTAGTGTAAAGATTCCCGGAAGTGTCACTTCCATGGGGTCTGGCGTTTTCCGATCCTGCACCAGCCTGACGAATGTAGTGATTGGTGATGGGGTTACCGACATCCGCGAGGGAATGTTCCAAGACTGCTCCAGCCTTGCCACAGTGGTGTTCGGAAGTAGGCTAACGGATATCGGTGCAGGAGCGTTCGCAGGTTGTTCTAATCTCACCAGCATGACCTTCGGAAAAAACCTCACCACCATCGGAGCGTGGGCTTTCGACAAATGCCCGAACTTAAAATCGCTTCACTTCTTGGGCGACAAACCCAGCCTTGGTTATTTGGCCCTCGGAAAAAACGGAGGAATAATTTACTTCGTGCAAGGGCGGGAAGGTTGGGGAGATTCCTTCGCAGGGCGTCCAACAGCAATTTGGAAACCAACAATCACTCCTGCCAGCAACAACAAACTCATCCTGCAGGCAACGCCCGATTTAACCCAACCTGTGTGGACATCCCTTGCCACCAATCACACGATCTTTCATCAAAACCAGCTCTTTTACCGCTTGCTCGTGGAATGATGAATGAGTTCATGGAATTTATGAACTGTTAGGTGTCAGGGATTATTTGGGAGAAATCGAGACCACTGAATAAGCCCATAAAATATGGTGGACGCTGCAGGTTTCGAACCTGCGACCCCTACCGTGTGAAGGTAATGCTCTACCACTGAGCTAAGCGTCCTCGGACGCGTTCAATAGAACGCAGCAACGCAAAGAGATCAAGCCATTTTGCGAAGGAGTTATTAAATCAGTTCGGATCGAAATCACCCGCCCCGATTTCAACTAGGTTTTGTCGGCACTTTCTTGACGATCCGTTCACCCGTAATTAATTTGGTATCACCTATGCGATCAAGTGTAACCCTATCCCTTGTGCCGGAAGCCAAAGGAGGACCCTTTGTTTTTTGGGATCGGTTGGATGAAGCCTGCGCACAAGCTGCGGCCCTTGGGTTTGATGCGATCGAGGTTTTTCCTTCGTCAGCTGAGGAACCTTTGTTGAATTCTCTGCCTGTTTTCTTGGATCACCATCGTTTAAAATTGGCAGCCATGGGAACAGGTGCAGGTTGGATCAAGCAGAGGTTGACACTGACCCATTCTAATCCGGATTCAGTCCTTCAGGCTCGGAGTTTTGTAAAGGGCATTATTGAAAAGGCTGGTAGATTCGGTGCGTCCGTGATCATTGGTTCAATGCAAGGTCGTGCTGATAAGCCGAATGATCGTCAAAATGCCTTGGCACAACTTGCGGATTCCCTCAACGAATTGGGCGAGTTTGCAGAAAATCTCCGTGTTCCCTTATTGATAGAGCCTCTGAATCGATACGAAACCAACCTCGTCAATACTGTGCAGGATGGTCTTAATTTGTTAGCCACTCTCAAAACTAAAAACGTAAAATTATTACTCGATTTGTTTCACATGAACATCGAGGAACAATCGATTCCTAGTGCTATGCATGAAGCAGGTTCCGCGATAGGTCACGTGCATTTTGTTGACACCAACCGACGTGCTGCGGGATTTGGACACATGGATTATGTCCCCATTTTGAAGGCACTTCTGGAAATCAAATATGACGGCTACCTTTCGGCGGAAGTGTTGCCTTGGCCAAATTCTCTGGCAGCCGCCCAGCAAACGATGATCAAGTTCCAAGAACTCGTGCTTGGAAGGAAGTAATGCCCGAAATGACTTTGTCCTTCATCTGAGCTTATGAAAATAGATTCACATCAACATTTCTGGAGTTTTGAAGCCATGGAATATCCGTGGATCAATGACAATAACAGCAGTCTTAAACGCAATTACCTACCTGCAGATTTATTACCTGAATTGTTGCGGGAAGGATTCACGGGTTGCGTCGCAGTTCAGGCAAGGGAGAAGATTGAAGAGTCCACTTTTCTTCTAAACTTGGCGGATCATGACCCCTTTATCCGCGGTGTCGTAGGATGGGTGGATTTGGAATCAGCCAATGTTGCCCGGGACCTTTCCAGATTATCCAATCATCCTAAATTCTGTGGTGTGCGTGCCATCCTACAAGACAAGGCAGACGATTATTACATGTTGAGACCAGATTTCGTCCGCGGAATCGCGGCACTTCAGATATTCGATCTTGCCTACGATTTGTTAATTTTTCCCAAGCATCTCAAACCTGCGATCGAGTTGGTCCAACAATTTCCCCACCAACGCTTCGTGTTGGATCACATCGCCAAACCGCGTATCAAGGATCAGGTTCAATCACCTTGGGATGAGGATCTCCTGGCCTTGGCGCAATCTCCTAATGTGTGCTGCAAACTGTCGGGGATGGTCACGGAGGCTAACCCTAACGCGTGGCAACAGCAGGATTTCACTCCTTACCTGGAGACCGTGTGGCGAGCCTTCGGTCCGGATCGGTTGATGTTTGGGTCCGATTGGCCAGTGGCATTACTCGCGGGATCCTACGGTGATGTGGTCGGCATCATCAGCAAATTTTTGCACTCAAAATCAGAATCGGATCAACGCAAGGTATGGGGAGAAAACGCGACTCGATTTTATCAATTGAAGCCGTGAACACGCACCGTGGCAGTCCACGCAGGCACCTTGAAGGATTTGGGATAAATAACGTAGGAGGTTTTTCCGGAGGCATTCCAAGCTTTTTCCACGATTGATATTGGAACAACCAACCGAGGTTGTTCTTTGGATCCGGGATCGTTAAGAATGACCTCGCCCTCTTGGGTAAACCCGATGCAAACCACGAGATGTCCGCCTTCACGCTCGGGCAATCCTTTCAAAATGGGATTGGACACTGAAAGAACCACTGGCACGCCCTTCGCCAGCCAAGGTTCGATCTGTTGCAAGTTTTCAAATCGGGTAACGAAGGCACGCATTGTTGGAAATGAACCTGCGTAAGCCACGTTGAAGGACCAGTTGCCTGTTCCGGGCCATTGGGGATCGAATACACCTGCCGCAACCTCAGGGACTTCTTTGCGCAAGGAATCGCGTCCGGTTTGGTTTCCCCAGTAATTGAGAACCATCGTCAAACAGGTTGGACTGCACCATGATTTCTCCCCTCCCGGATAGTTACCTTGGGAAAGTTGAGGCACACTCAATTCCGCCGCCGCTGGTCGCCATGCCACAAGCTCTTCGGACTTAACTTCTGGATCACTGAGGCAAAGGCTCAACATTTGGAGAACAGATGTATTGGTTTGTCCAAACATCGTGACTCTCATCTGGCACCGGGTCGACGGTTGTTTCACTCGGAATGTGTCGGTCATGACACGACCACGATCATCCTCCTGATGGGGCTCACTTCGTCGCATGAAGTGATTGGTTTCGATCGACCACAACCCCAGATGATACCATCGGCTTTCGGTGCCCTCGCTCCACGAACGCAACTCAACCTTAAGTCCTACCGGCACGGAG
>CAMBHS010000017.1 GCA_945867235.1 Akkermansia muciniphila | reverse complement strand
CCTAGGATCAAGGTATGCCTCGTGGGCGTCGATGCAATCACCTCCGAGCTATCGAGGGGCAGATTCGATTTTCGCGCTCCGCTCAAGCGCGCTTTCATTTTTTCAAATTGCTGCGGTGAAATGCCCACGACTTATTTGGATCGGCTCATTTGAAATGTTCCGTGGTCATATTTCGATTCGTAGGTGCAAGCAAAATTCGTGGCGTTCGCCTGTCCAGAATACTTGTAAATTCCTCCAGCGAGTTTACCCAGATCAGATTCACCCGTGAATTTCATATTCCCGCCGGTTTCGACACCGGTGAGTTCAGCCACATAGCTGAAGTGAAAATATTTTGCATAAGTGGCACGAAAATGAGCGCGAAAATGTTTCCCATCCGGAGACACTCCCAACACGCATTTCAATTTTCCTGAATGACCGTTATTAAGGCTGACCCATTGACCTTCCCATTGACCACCCAGAGGTTGTGGGGAGTTAAGGTTTCGACCCGCTTTGCGCCACTCATGGTGGAACGAGGTGCAACCCGTCCCCAAGCACAACAGCAATAGGAATCCGTAACTAAACAGTTTGGCTTTCATCGGTTATCGAACAATTAAACTGGGGCTTATTGAGTCAAAAAGGTTCCATCCACCGAAGTCATACGAAAGTTCTCAGGAAGGTTTTTCGCAGAAAGTTTGGTGATGATCCGATGCGTGCCTGCTTTCAATGGGATTTCTGATTCAGCAATATTTGGAATCAGTTTGCCATCAATCCAAACGGGAGCTTTTCCTAGGTTATCAAATTTAATCCTTATGGAACCGTCTTTTGGAACCTGGAGTTGTGTTCCAATGAAAACCGCTTCGGGATTGCGCCAAGTGACCGAATTTAATGCCGCCACCAAATCGCTTTTGAGCAGGCGACCATCCACCAGAGTCGAGGCATGAATCCACCCCTTCTCGGTCATCGATTGTTGCACCACTTTTTCGTCACCAAACTGGGCGATATCAATCGTTTGAGGGAGCAACTTCCAAACTCGGGCCACCGAACTCTTGGATCCGTCAAACGCTCCCGGTTTCCCGAGCTCGGAAAGAAATCGGAACACGTCCAATTGTTCCGCCGCGCTCAATCCATCCATTAAACCAGACGGCATGAGAGAACCGCCGATGCTTTTTTTGACGATGTTCCCCACAGCCACGCTGACCTCCTGATTCGCGGCGTCGCGCAACACCAATTGTTCTTTGTTTTCGCGCACAAGAATCCCAGACAATTCTTGGTTATCCTTGGTTTCAACTTGGATAGAATGGTAACCCTCCTTCACTTTGCGATTAGGAAATTGCATTGATTCAATCAAATAATCAATCGGCGCACTGGCTCCGAGCGAAGTCATGTCCGGCCCTACTTTACCGCCAACACCTGCGATCGAATGGCATCCAACGCAGCCGAGTTCCGGCCTTCGGTAAATCAATTCTCCACGAGCGGGATCCCCGCTTTTAGAGATATTATTAACCAGTGTTTTCAATTCCTCCGCCGTGAGTTGATGAGTTTCCCCTTCAGCATCCAGATTTCGTGCCAAGGCAAGGATAAGACTGGGCTCGTTGCGGCCTCCTTCGCGGGTGACTCTCAGGCCAGTTTTTGCTGCCAGTTGAGCAAATCCATTCTTGGGAAGTGCTTGGGCGAATGTTCCCGCCGCGCCCTTGTTCGCCAATAATCCGCGCCACAACGCCAACGCCTCTGCTTCATTCTTGATTTCGCCCAAAGTGTTGATAGCGGGTCCCACGGCCTGGTTGATGTCTAACCCAGCCAACGCAAGAACTGCTGAAATACGTATCGCCATTTCATTGCCCGGAGCGGCTAATTTGTTCAACCCTTGAACCGCTTCACCCCCACCTATTTCGCGAATGCTTTGAAATGCTAATTGTCGCGTTTCGGACTTGAGTCCCTTATTAGACGCTAGGGTCATGAGCGACGCGGAGAAGTTCGCCTGCTTCCAACCTCCCGCCAAACGGATGGCAGATTCCTGAACTGTGGGTGACGCAGATACCAGGAGATTGTTTAACGGACTGAGATCCCCTACAGGTTTGGCTCCTCGGTTTCGTGCAGCTTCATTCAAGGCATTCAGTGACTTTTGACCTCCCATTTCATCAAATTCAGCATTGAGGATTTGGTCGAACAAACGCTTCAATTCCGGACCCGTCCCGGCTTGAGCAATAAGTTCAATCCACGGGCCACTTCCGTCTTTCGGAAAAGTTCCTTGGGGCAACACCGTTGTTAAGACGGAGGATGCCTGTTGCGGCTGGATGGCTTTCAATCCATAGGTCAGTTGCTTTTCATGCCCATCAATTTTCCAGGCTCCCGACTTGATTCCTTCCAACCACGGTTCTGCCAGATCGTTCACGCTGAGCCATGTGGCATAATCAAGGTATTTGTCGACGGGTTTCTCCAGCACGCTCAACACCAATTCTGCTGATTTCAACGATGGAACCTTGCTGAGCGCACGGACGGCTTCCATCCGAACCCGTGGGTGAACATCCGACACGCGTTCCGCCATCAGATCCAACGGGGATGGAATGCGATTGCGCCAAAAACTCAATACTCGCGTGCCAGCCGCACGAATTTTTCCATCCTCCGCATTGAGGACGGATTTCAGCAAATCTGCATTGACGATATCAATCGATTGATACATCCATAGCGCTTCCAATCGATCTTTTTCCGCTGGGTGCGCCTTTGTCCATGAGGCAAGGTCAGATTGAATCTTTGCCCCTTTTTCTGTCAGGACGCGCCGAGCACGCTGCCGATTGTAGTTATTGGGTGAAAGCAGTTCATCTAATAATTCCTTGTTGCCCATTTTGGCATAATCTTTAACCGCCAAGGCTCGACGTCCTTTCGCGGTTACACGCCAAATCCGGCCGTGCTCATGATCTCGACGCGGATCTCGAAAATCGACTTCTCCATGTTGGATGATTGGATTGGACCAATCGGCAATATAGAGAGCTCCGTCCGGTCCCACCTTCGCATCAATGGGACGGAAGGTGACATTGGTGGTTCGCATCACATCAGGAAGCGCCTTGGTCACATAACCCGTCTCGAGTTCGTTGATCGCAAACCGAACGACACGATGGGCGCGAAAATCGCACGTCACAATTGATCCCTGCCAAGCTTCGGGAAAATGTTGGCTCTCGATAACTTCAATCCCGCAAAATTTCGGGTAGCTCCCCGGGCTCACACTTCCCAGAATCCGTCTCGCTCCTGCATAAGTGACATACATGGCTTGAGGAACCGCCCAATTAATGCCTTCTCCTCCCGCACCGTCGGTGACGAAGGACTGCCCATATTGATCAAAATGGTGCCCCCAACTGTTCACCCAACCTTTTGCGTGGATGCCAAGTTCCCGGGTTGTTGGCCTGAAATTCCATATCCCTCCACTGTTCAGGCGCACGACGCCATGCGGCGTTTCTACATGGCTGTGGATGTAAATGGATTGGTTCATGTAAAGTTGGCCGTCGTGTCCCCAGCGCAAAGTGTGCAAAATATGATGAGTATCCTCCGTGCCAAAACCGGAAAGCATCACCCGTTTAACATTCGCGCGTCCGTCGCCATCGGTGTCTTTGAAGTGGACTAATTCCGTGCTGTTCGCGACATAAACTCCCCCGTCCCCTGGTTCCACTCCGGTGGGGATCAGAAGGCCGTCTGCAAATACGGTCGATTTATCAGCCTTCCCATCCCGATCGCTATCTTCGAGAATCAGGATTTTATCATTCGCTTTTTGGCCAGGTTCGATTTGGGGATACACCGATGAACTGGCGACCCACAACCGACCCTGTGGATCAAAATTCATATGAATCGGTTTTGCTAATTCCGGGTTCTCTGCAAACAGGGTTACTTCCAACTCCGGATCAAGGTCAAAGGTTGGGACAGGTTGTTCGAATGTCTGCTTGAATGGGACCTGGATCGCAGGCGTTTTTGTAGTCGGCTTTGCGACCAGTTTTGTGCGGTGATCCTCCGTGGTCGAACTCAGTTCATACGCGTGTTCTTTGGGTTGATTCATCAAGAAGATCTTCGATTCCTCCTCGCTGACGAGCGGATCAAACATGGGAATTTCTCGCGCATTCCTCCCTTGCTCATGTTTGCGGAACCCAAAAAGATACGTCTCGTTTTGCGGGCGCCATCGATAAAAGTAGAGTTGATTCTTTTTAACAATAGTTTCTCGTATCGTTTCGATTTGCGAGAATCCTCCGCCTTGATGGAATTCCTTGCCCTGCATCCATTCCGTGTGGGGTCTCGTTTCGATCGGTTCCCCATCAATCAAAAGCGTGTAACTTCCTGCTTCAAGCATTCTGATACCAAGGAATCCTCCGGATCCTTTCTCGGAATTCTTAGAGTTTTTCGTCGGAATGGGTGCTGGCATCATGAATTCATCCGCACCAACAAAAGTAGCCTGCTGGGGTGTTGTTTTCAGATCCCGAATCTTGAATCCTTGAAACCTGCTTGATTCTTGCGTGGTGTTGATCTTTGCCACCCAAGGTTGAGTCGCAAAGCCTAATGCCTTATCAATCAGTCTAGCGATCCTCCAGTATCCATACGCATTAAGGTGAATCCCATTTTCAGTCAGAGGACCAAACTCAGTCGATTTTTCATAAGGTGCGGTCAGGTCAAACAGCGAAATGAAAATCGCTTTCCGTGCAGTCGCGATATCTTGCAGTGCTATATTATAAAGTTTGAGTTGTGCGTTATGAACCTTGCCATCGGGCAGGGGAGCTCCCAAGTCTTCATGGTGGATGGGGCCGAGGATGACAAACCGCACCGAGGCACCGCTGATTTGGGTGACTGTTTCCATCAACGTGTTAACGTCCGCCACGAATTTGGGAATGCCTTGCTCACCAGCAAATGATGCGGCCATTCCATGGCTTAGAAACACGACATTGGGTTTGACTGCGGTCAGATGTTCCTTCAGTCGGTCGAACCCCTTCTCCGGCGAGTCAAACCCAGCCCGGGATTCTCCAAGGACCGTGTCGGCACTCCACCCCAAATTTCGAAAGATTATTTTTTTACCCGGATGACGGGAGGTTAACCGTGTTTCGATGTAACCATCCGTTTGCTCCCTTTCCATAAAAGTATCTCCAAGAAAAACGACACGGTCGCCTTCATTGAGATCAATGCTGGGTTTAGGTTGTGGGGGTCTGCTGTCTTGGGCGAGTGCGTAGACACCGAGACACATTACCAAGAGCGTGGTAAGTAAGCTTTGTTTCATGCGTGATTTTCTGCATCAATTAAAGCCCTGAGTCATACTGTGTTCAATGGAAATCCCACCAGTTTTTCTGGCATACCTCATTGAATAAAGTTAGAACTTGAATTGATATTACAAACGCCCTGTGAGACGAGTCTGCGATTCGAAGGGTCAATTTGTTGGTTTTTATGCCCGCTGAATGACCCAATTGATACAGCAAACGGGTTCCGCCAGAGGTCGGGCGGTGTCGTTGAACACTGGAAAATGCCGAATAGGTCGCAACCCAGCCAATGACATCGTCGTGGATGAACCGTCTATTTCCATTTTCCACGGTGAATTTTCTGTATCTGATATCGGAGTTTTCTATACGGATTTGGGTTCTACGAATGGATCATTTCTGAATGGGCAGCCGTTGAATCGCGGTATGCTCGGGAATGGACAATTCCTCCGGTTGGGCTCGATAGACTTTTTCCTGCTGGTTCCTCCCGTGGCGGTCGAAATTCCAAAAATTATTGTCCCTGAGCAAAAACACGCCCATTTTTTGGAGGATGGTTCCCCCGCCTGCCAGGAGCATACTGAAGTTTTAGCCGGTTATCGGTGCTTAAAATGTGAGGAATTCCATTGTGGAACCTGTGTCCGACGCACGGGCCTTATTGGGAAGAAATCATTGTTTTTTTGTCCGACCTGCTCGGGCAAGTGCGAACCCTTGTGGAGTAAAAATTCAACCCAACGAACAAACCCTTTCAAATCATTTAAATCCTTGATGGCTCGTCTGGGGCATGTGCTGTATCTCACTCGCCCCAAAAATAGATAAGCAAGTTCACGATGTGATCCATACATCCACACTTCCCCATGAACGGTTCTCAATTTTCGATCATTACCCCAAGTTTTCGTAATTCAAATTGGCTCAAACTCTGTGCCCCTTCGGTGCATGATCAGGAATACGTTTTGGAACACATTGTTCAGGATGCGTGTTCTGATGATGGGACACTTGATTGGGCTCAAAATGATCCAAGGCTACAGCTCCACGTGGAAAAGGATCAGGGTATGTATGATGCCGTGAACCGTGGAATGAAACGAGCGAAGGGCGAATACCTCGCTTATCTCAACTGCGATGAACAATACCTCCCGGGTGCGATGAGGACTGTGCATGATTTTTTTTCAAAGCATCCGGGTGTGGATGTCATTTTTGGCGATGTGGTAGTGGTTGAACCCTCGGGGCAATTCCGATGCTTTCGGAAGGTGAATCTGCCATGGTATTACTACACCAAGGTATGTTCAAATCTCTGCACCTTCACTGCCGCAACTTTTATCCGGCGATCCGCAGTCGAAAAGCATCAGTTGTATTTCGATCCCGCCTACCGTGCCGTGGGTGATGCAGATTGGATGCTCCGTGCATTGAGGATTCCGCTGAAGATGGCTGTCCTAGGTTCCTACACCTCCGTCTTTACAGAAACAGGACAAAACCTTGGACAACACCCCATCTCCGCTCGCGAACAACGAATCCTGTTTGATTCAGCCCCTCTGTGGGCTCGTTATGCGGCTCCAGGGTTCAAAGTGGCTCACCGACTCCGCCGGATATTACAAGGTTCTTACCGTCAGAAACCGTTTGATTATTCCATCTACACTCACCAATCCCCTGAGGCTCGGATTCGGTTTTCTGTGGATCAACCAACATCGCTCTGGGTGAGGTAGAAGCTTCTAGGGAATGCCAAGATCGCTCCCTTTTATTGAATGCACGAATCAAGGATTCCGTGCATCACCCCATAAAAAAAGCTCGGATTAAAATCCGAGCCTTGGGAAAACTAACCGCTCAATTTATTGCAGTGTGTGTTCGGGAACGCTGCAGAGGGGCGGCGTGTCAATTGCTCCATAGGTGTAGGTGCCACCACCGGGACAATTGGGGCGACCTCCTTTGATATATTGATCCACTTCAGTATCTACCGTGGCCGCTCCAGAGGTTTTCTTTTTCTCCAGTGCCCATTGTTCTTTAACGCCATCGATTTGTCTTAAATTAACGCCACAAGCATTCTTCTGTGCCGTGTTACGAGCCTTGACCAAATTGGGAACCGCCACAGCCGCAAGCAGGCCGATGATGGCTACGACAATCATGATTTCTACCAACGTAAAGCCGTGGTTCCGGCGCAAACGAATCTTCATATTAAGTATAATCCTATCATTACCGATCACTATTCGCAGCTATTTTTGTTCAGTTTCTCAAGAACGAAGCGTCATAAAGGTGACGCCACCCGATCCGGAAAACATTCTCGATTGATCGAGTCACTCAGGTATCAAACCCCTCTCCCGATTATTAGTTGCGCCCATCCAGATCGCCAAAAATAAAATCCCAACCGATTCGCGGTTCACAAGTGAGGGTTTACCGGGCGATACTTCTGCAATAACCGATCGTTGTGATCATCCCCGTTGGTGTTGCTGCTGATAAAAACTTCGGGATGATGACCTAAGCGAACTGCGGACTCGATTCCTGCAACGACAATAAGATTGACCAACAGTGCCCCAGTCGCCGTGGATGGAGACCCCGCCACATAAGGAAACCCAGGGATTTGGGTGGCCGCGTCCCCCTCAATCCCACAGGTGTCCAACACAATGTCAGCCACGTCCGATAACCGTTTCCCGGATTCATGTCGGGTTGGCCAAGCAAGGCTGTGGGCTAGGTTGGTGATTGCGATCACTTTTAATCCGCGCTCCCGACCTTCCATCGCCATCTCGATAGGAACGGCATTTCGTCCGGAATTAGACGCAACGATTAATACATCCCCCGATTTCACGGGATATCGATTCAATATCTGTGCAGCATAACCGGATTCCCTTTCAATATAAGTCGCTTGGATGGCCTCCTCGTGCAGCATTAACCGAGAATCCAAAATCGGCGTCGCGCGTGCCAGTCCTCCAGCTCGGTAAAAAATCTCCTCCGCAAGAAGATGCGAATGTCCGGTGCCAAAAGCGTAAAGCCATCCCTCATGCGCCAGAGATTGTCCCAGCCATTCCCCGGCTAACTGGATTTTTAACCATTGCGTTTCCCGAACTTTTTGGAAGTGAGCAAGAATGGTTTCAAAAAAATCTTCAGCAGCACTCATTCAAAAATGAATTATTCCACCCGAGCCAATTCCAACGTCTCCGCCTGGGGGCGTAACGCATCCGTGTCAGTTTCGAGAGAAACCATTTGAGATGGCGGCACGAGGGGTGCGGATCCCTCGCCACGAGTCAGGGCTGTTTCCGCTGTTTTGTGGAATTTTACACTGACCAACTTACTCACCCCTTGCTCTTCCATGGTGACCCCGTAAAGCACATCAGCCATGCCAATGGTTCTCTTGTTGTGCGTAATAATCACGAACTGAGACATCGAGAGGAACCGCTGCAAAATACGGATAAATCGGTTGATATTGGATTCGTCCAAGGGCGCGTCCAATTCATCGAGCACACAGAACGGGCTCGGTTTAACTTGGTAAATGGAGAATAGTAGAGCCACAGCGGTCATGGTCTGCTCTCCACCAGAAAGTAATGAAATACTTTGCAATTGTTTTCCCGGTGGGCGGGCCACGATATCGATCCCGCTTTCCAAGACATCTCCTTCGTCCACAAGAATAAGATCCGCCTTGCCCCCACCAAATATTTCCACGAATAACAGTCTGAAATTGTCCCGTATCTTCGTAAAGGTCTCGAGGAACATGTCCTTGGTTTGAGTGTTGATACGGTTGATCACATCCATCAGTTGTTCCTTGGCTTTGACCAGATCCTCAAGTTGGCTTGTTAAAAACTGGTATCGCTGTTCCGTTTCCTCAAACTCGTCAATGGCCACGAGGTTGACCGGTCCAATTTCTTCCACCCGCTTTTGGAGCGCAACTACTTCCTGGCTAACTGCTCCCCAATCCGTTGCCAAACCTTTCGCTTCCATCTCTGATGGAGTCAGAGTCTCGACTTGTGCCGCCCCTTCAGCAGCGAGGGTGATGGTGATGCACTCACTCCTAATCTGATCGATGCTCAGTTGGTATTTTTCCTGTGTCCGTTGGCTCAAATTCTCCAACGCCATCTTTTTCTGCGCTAATTCCACCTCCAACCCGCCGCCCAGTTGCTGAAGTTCACTCTGACGACGGCGTTGCCCGCGCAGGTTTTCTTCGCGTTCCATCACTGCCAGTTCCTGAGTTTCTTTCTGAGACAAAAGATCAGTCAACTGCTCATTGATTTCCAATCGATCGTTTTGCAACGATTCGATCTTGCCCCTCGAAATCACGATTCCCGCTTCGAACTGCTCCTTGCGCAGAACGAATGACGAGATTTCATTTTGCCGTTGTTGGAGTAGATGTCCGAGCTCGCGCAGTCGGTGTTGTAACCCGGTTTCCTGTTGTCGGAATGAGGCCGCCAACTGTTCCTCGGTCGCCAGAGCAATTTTGGTTTCTGTCAATGAGGTGTTGGCCGCATCTCTCTGTTGGCGCATGGCTTCTACCTGGGAAGTTCCTTCGCTCACCTGCTGTTGAAGTTCCAACTCGCGATTTTCTAGCTGCAGGATCTGAACCGCCAACCCATCCCGCTTCGAGTTCCCTGCAGTTTCTTGCACGCTCAGGCGTTGCAGATCGTAGGCGACCGTTTCCACCTTCTGAAGCAGGGTGCGTTTCGAGTTTTGCAATGCATTGAATTCCCCTTGGCGCATCGCAATCGCCATCTCTTGAGTGCGTAGTTCTGTTTGTGCTTCCTGTAGGCTGGCCTGAAGTTCTGTTTGCTCACTTTGCAGGACGCCTTTGCGACGGCTTGCCTCGTCCACCTGCTGTTGAATTTTAACAATGGCCGCCTGCAATTCGGTAACTTGGTTTTTTCTCAACAAAACAGAACTGCCTGTCTTTCCATTCCCGTTTCCGGTGCCTCCTGAAAAAACACCTTCTCGGGTCAAGATTTCTCCAGACGCGGTCACAAAGCCGAAAGCTCCGTTGCTTTGTCGCCATGCATGCTCTGCTGAACCCAGATCGGGAGCGACGCAGATGCGACCTACCAAACGTTGCAGCAAGGGTTGAACAGATTCATCGGCATCAATCAGGCTGAGGAGAGGAGTCACCCCCGCTGGGATCACCGCCTCATTTTCTAACAAGGGTAGGGCGGAAATCATGCCGATCGCCACGAGGCTAGCACGGCCCTGTTTCTTCGCGGTCAAGTTTGCGATAATCTTCTGGGCTGCCTCGGGATGTTCTGTCAAAGCGATTTGTAATTGCTGACCCAGAGCCGTTTCCACCGCTGCCACATGAGCATCATCTACCCTGATTTTATCCGTCAGCGAACCCAGCACGTCCTTCGTTCCTTTGAGCACAGCCACCGCTCCTGCGCTGAACCCTTCGTAATCAGTCTGCAATTGTAGCAATACTTGGCATTGGGATTTTTTTCCGGCCTGTATTCGAAGGGCTCCATCCAACGATTGACCGGCGTCATTGATCTCTATCTGTAGAGCACGTAACCGTTTCTGCCGTTCCTCTAAACTTCCACGGCGAGAAAGAATCGCCTCCTTCTCGGACTCGACATTCGCCGCGAATTCGGACAACCGGCTTAATAACCGTTGGTGCTCCTCCTCCAGTTGGATCTTTTCAGAATGTAATTTTTCGAGCCGGACCACGTTGCCCTGTTTTTGAAGGTCCAAGGCATTGATCTCATTGCGAACTCGGCTTAACGCCTGTGCAGCGGCAAACAAATCAGATTGAAATTTCCTCACCGATTCCTGCCTCTGGCTCAGGGCGCGTTCGACACTTTGCAATGCATCGCGCTTGGCTTCCAATTGTTGACGGTGCTTCTCCAACGCGGTGACGGCTTTGCTTAATTTCTCCGAGGCGATCAACAACTCCTGTTCGGATGCATATTTGCGTTCCCCAGCTTGAGTAATATCGTTCGACGCTTTTTCATTTTGCGCCTGTAATTCTCGCAATCGTTCCTCATTGAAATGGATCAGGTTTTCGTTTTGATCAATCTGGCCTTTTACCTCTAGGTTGAGATGTTGCGTCGCCCTCAAGTCCGCCTCAATCTTTGTCATCCGTTCACGCAACTGCTGAACCTCGTTTTCTCCACGCACTACACTTTCCAAACAGACTTCGGCTTCGATTCGAATTTTTGTGAGTGCCGATTCCTTCGTCGCGATCTCTTCTAGGACGACATCATAATTATGTCTCGCGAGTTGCGTGTCTAAATACTGCAACTCGGTCATGATCTGTTTGTACCGTCGTGCTTTGCCCGCCTGTCGCTGCAGGGAACCAATCTGCCGTTTTACCTCGCGAATCAGATCCTGCACCCGGAGTAAATTCTGATCCGTATGTTCCAACTTCCGCAGCGACTCTTTTTTTTGCGCTTTGAACTTCGTAATGCCAGCCGCTTCCTCAAAAACCATTCGACGATCCTCTGGTTTGCTGGAAATGATCTGCGTGATATTTCCCTGCGCCATGATGCTGTAACTGGATCGCCCCATCCCCGTCCCCATGAAGAGTTGCTGGATATCTTTGAGCCGACAGGAAGTTTTATTTATGAAATACTCGCTCCCGCCATCACGGAAAACTCGACGGGTGATGGTCACTTCATTGAACACCACTTCGATCCCTGCGGTCTTCAAATGCTCACCATCGACATCGCCGATAGTGAGGGACACCTCTGCGAGGCTTAATGGTTTGCGGGAGTCCGTACCATTGAAAATAACATCCGCCATCTCTCCACCCCGCAAGGCCTTCGCTGATTGCTCGCCTAACACCCAGCGGATCGCGTCTGAAATATTCGATTTCCCGCATCCGTTCGGTCCCACGATCGCCGTGACACCAGGAATAAAATTGATCGTTGTCTTGTCCGCAAACGATTTAAAGCCTAGGGCGGTTAAACTCTTTAAATACATTCAAAAACAACAATCCATAAGCGCACATTTGTAAAGTAAAAACCACCATAAGTTGTGGTAGGCGAATTGTAACCCACCACAGGTTGTGAATAACTTTTCAATCGGATGCCGCCCATTACCCCAAACAACTCGATCCGAATAGGTTGAGATTCCAACCGAACGATCCAACGGTATTTGGGCTCATCTTCCTAGTTCATTTTTCTTCGACCTGCGATGAACGAATCTTGCGCGGAATTCATTTTCCCATTAACTAATCAAAACTCGATCAGGGGGTGAGTCTTGGTAAGGGCAGGGGGTAAGAATAAAGTTTAATAAAACATGAAAGCTGGCGTTGCCATAGTTTTGCTGTGTCTTCTTGTCGTTGTAGGGGGGTGCCATGCCCCCCAGCAGATGCAATTTGGCTTGTATGCAGTGCCCCAAAAAGACCTGCCTCGGGCACAGGAAATAGGGGTTGATTTCGTCGTGGGTTCCAAAAGCAAAAATTACCTTCAAGCCGCCAAGCAGGCTAATTTGAAGGTTATCGGAAGCGGAAACGAGTTCCCGAACGATTCAACCCTGATGGGGAATTACCTGACCGATGAACCCGATCTTCAGGAAATTCATCCGGATCGCATCGCCCAAGAATTTCGGACGGCAAAGCGTCGATCCGACAAACCTGTATTTCTTAATTTATCCTCCGGCTTCTCGGTTGCGTCGTACGTGGACTACTGCGATGTGGTCATGTTTGACTGGTATCCTGTCGGGTGGCAACCGCTCGCGACGTTTTACTCCAATCTGACTGCCGCCCGATTGGCTGCCGGAAAAAAGCCTTTCTACTCCATCGTTCAGGCATTCGATTGGTCAAAATACCCCAAATTGGTTCCGCCTAGTTCCAATTATCGCGTTCCGACACCGTTGGAGTTGAAGGCCATGACGGCGTGGTCTGCCATGAGCGGCGTCGCCGGGGTGGTGTTTTATCCCTATGACGATGGGCATACCAAAGTCCAATCCACGCCGGAACTCGTTACGGCAATCCGGGAAAGCATGGAATTCATAAAAGCGAACGCCAATTATTTCTATCCCCCTCGGATATGGGGACCTTATCCATTCAAATTTCGTGAACTCAGCGATCGCTACAATGAGATTTCCGAACCCAGCATCGTCATCAAATACACCCAAGCTCCCGCTCAACAAGGGGGGCAATTATTGGTGGCTGCTAACACAACCTACCGAGAAATCGTGGTCTCTGCGTCAAAAGGAGTGCTCCTTGATTCGGACGAGGAAACCATTGTTTTTGCACCGCTTGAAATCAAATTATTCAATGCGATCATCAAATAGCTGCGAAATCTTTATCCCCCCTCTGTCTGAGAGGATGGTTTGATTCCAACCGCCTGATTTAGACTGCCTCGACGATAGCCTGCCAGATCTAGGGTGCTGTAGAGATACCCTATTTTTTTGAATCCTGTCTCCACCTCTTGGAATCGGTCGTTGTTCATCATTGCCGATATTTCATCGCATCCCAGTTCGATCCGGGCGAGGTGCCCCAGCGTAATTTCGTGATGGCGGACTCTGACATTAAAAAATCCGAGATCCCTCAGCAAATTTTCCCCCGCTTCGACCATCTGGAGTTTGATAGGGGTCACGGGTTCTCCATAAGGAATACGCGAGCTTAAGCAGGCCATCTGCGCTTTATCTGCTGTGGGTAATCCCAATTCAGCCGAAAGGAGGCGAATTTCGGATTTAGTCAGACCAGCCTCCTTCAACGGAGCACGAATTGAAAATTCTGAAGCCGCTTTTGCTCCCGGCCTGTGGTCCCCTAAATCGGTCGCATTTTCCCCATACACAATCACGGCGTAACCTTCTTTCATCGCCAAGGGAACCAACTCCGAAAAAAGCTCATATTTGCAAAAATAACAACGATTCGTCGGATTCTCTAAGTATTGCGCGTTTTTAAACTCCTGAGTTTTCAGAACCTTGACCGGAAAACCAAAGGTTTCGGCAATGTCGAGGGCTTCCTCGAGTTCCCTTCGCGGCAGGCTTGCTGAATCCGCGATGGCCGCCAAACATTTCTTACCTAGTATTTGGTGCGCTACCACCGCCAGAAAAACCGAGTCCACCCCTCCAGAGTAGGCCACGATGCACGACCCATAGCCCCTCAAAATTTCTTTCAGATTATCAAATTTTTCGCGCATTATAAGTCGAGTCCATCAATGTATCACCAAGGTGTCATACATGTAGTTCAATTCACACAAAATCATTCAGATCCGCAATCACTAACCTACAGTGCGAACCCAACGGTCAGAGAATACTCGCGCAAGTCAGAACGGCAACCCCCGGGTGATAATTCGTTTGTGCGCTCGCGGATAAAATATCATACCAATAAAGCGTTGTCCGAGCATTCTGGAGCGGGTCGGATTGAATACCCAACCCTAATACGGGTCTAATGATCAAGAGATTGTGAAAAATTTCACAAAACCCCTTGCGAGTGAAAGTGGGTATGATAGGTTGACCTACTCTGGATGGTTCTTAGTAAGAAACTTGATATGAAATTGAATCGAAGTGCGTTGATTGTTGCGGCGTTGTTTGCCGCTGTGCAGGCAGTATCTGCCGCAGATATCGTAGGAAAAATCACCCTCAAAGGGGTGCCACCGGTGGAGAAGGAACTGCCATTGGACGCCAACTGCGGCAAACTTCATCCCGCTGGCAAACCCAAAACTCGTTTTTTTGTCTCGGATGGGAATGGCGGATTGGCTGACACATTCGTTTACATCAAGGACGGATTAACCGGAAAGACTTTTGAAGTCCCAGCCGAGGCGAAGGTGATCGACCAGAAGGGCTGCGAATACGCTCCCTATGTCAGCGGTTTGCAGACGAAACAAAAATTATCCGTTAAAAACAGCGACGATTTATTGCACAATGTGCATGCAACTCCGATTGTTGCGGGTAACAAAGAGTCCAATCAGGCTCAATTGCCCAAGTCCAAAGACCTAGTTTATTCCTACGATAATCAGGAAATCTTGATGCGCTTTAAGTGTGATGTGCACCCATGGATGTTCGCTTACGTCGGAGTCGTGGATCATCCCTATTATTCGGTTTCGGCCAAGGATGGGACTTTCAAAATCTCCAACGTTCCAGCGGGCGAGTACACGATTGAAGCATTCCACCGTAAGGGTGGTAAATTGACTCAGAAAGTCGCCGCAGGTGCCACGGCTAACTTTACGTTCGAAGTCAAAGAGACCCCGTAACGCGGTTTTGCACTGACTTTAGTTATTCAGTGTGTAGGCCGTTGCAATTTCAGATTGCATCGGCCTTTTCTAATCATTCCAGCCAAAAATGGACTCCTCAAAACAAACAAACTGGGCTGCTCGATTCGCTGCCATGACAGTGGTTTGTGTCTTGGCGCTCATTGGCATTGGCGGATTAGTGACGAGCAAAGGCGCGGGGATGGCAGTGCCTGATTGGCCTACGACTTACGGTTACAACATGTTCCTATTCCCGATTTCCCAATGGCACGGGGGAATTTTTTATGAACATACACACCGATTGGCGGCCACAGTCATCGGGTATCTCACGATCATTCTCGCGGTTTGGCTTTGTTTTTCCGAACCGCGTCGATGGGTTAAAATCATGGGACTGGCCGCAGTTTTTTTAGTCGCACTGCAAGGATTGTTGGGCGGTTTAAGGGTGACACTTCTCAAAGATGTTCTAGGGGTTTTTCACGCCGCATTGGCGCAGGTTTTTCTTTGTTGGATAGCGTGTATTGCTTTCGTGGGGAGTCGTTGGTGGAAAACTATTCAGGCTAATCCGCTGGAATTCGAGGCGAGTCGATCGCTTAAGAATTCTTTCTTCATCGCTACGACGCTCGTATTCACTCAATTGATTTTAGGTGCCACCATGCGCCATCAACATGCGGGATTGGCTGTTCCCGATTTTCCTCTCGCCTACGGCAAAATCTGGCCTCCAACGGATCCTGTTTTTGTCGATAAAATCAACCAATCTCGGATCGATGTTCGTGATTTCAAACCGATCACGCCCTTTCACATTAACATCCATATGGCTCATCGCGTCGGGGCTTTCGTGGTATTGGCGACAGTCCTGTTGGCTTGGATGAAAGCTCGCAGTGGATTTTCTCCTAGTCATCCGTTGCGTAAATTAAGCAATTTTTGGTTGGGGATTGTGGTCATTCAGGCCGGGTTCGGCATGTTCACAGTCTGGTTTAACAAACCAGCGGACATCGCTACCATTCATGTTTTGGCGGGTGCCATTTGCCTGCTGACAGGGGTATTGGGATCCTTGGCTTTGGCTCGTTTAACTCACCTTGCGACGATCCATGGCAATCCCTTAACCGCAGCCACCCCAAGGGTTACACAAACAACAGCCATCACGTAACCCCAACCTCATGAAATCACCCGCTGCAACACAAGCTATCGCCCCGTCAACTCCGGAGAAGGGGATTGTCGCCGTCCTGACCGATCTGGTTAAGGCAAGACTGACAAGCCTTGTATTGTTGACCACCATGGTGGGATTTTATGCGGGATCACGCCAACCAGTGGATTCCATTTTGATGGCCCATGCCATGCTGGGGACATGTGTGTTGGCCTGTGGTGCGGCGGCTCTCAACCAGTTGCTCGAACGCAATTACGATGCTTTGATGCGGCGAACCGAATCTCGGGCATTGCCTTCCGGACGCCTTACCCCAGATCAAGTATTACTTTTTGGAGGCAGTCTCTCCGCATTCGGATTGGTTTACCTCGCCTTTCTGGTAAATCCATTAACCGCCTTTCTCGGTGCCATTACCTTGGTGAGTTATTTGTTCGTTTACACCCCGCTGAAGCGTCGAACGACACTCAACACAGCGATCGGTGCCATCCCCGGAGCCCTGCCACCACTCATGGGATGGACCGCTGCTCAAGACACAGTTTCGATTCAAGGTTGGAGCTTGTTTGCCATACTCTTTTTTTGGCAGTTACCTCATTTTTTGGCGATCGCGTGGATATACCGTGAGGATTACGCACGTGGCGGTTTCAAGATGTTACCTTTGGTCGATGAGGACGGCGGTCGCACGGGGCGTCAGGCATTAAGTCATTCGCTCGGATTGCTGCCCGTCAGCCTTTTCCCGTCGTTGCTCGGGCTCACAGGATCGGTCTATTTTGTTGGAGCCTTGATCTTGGGAATTATTTTTGTGGGATTCGCGTTTCGATTTTCACGTGCAAGGAATGTTCGCAGCGCGCGAGCCCTGTTCATCGTGTCGATCATCTATTTGCCGCTCCTCCTTGGGTTACTAGTTTTTGATAAATTGAAATAAGAATGCAGTGCAACCTTGACTTGCCCAAATCCAAAATCTTAACCTGCACGACGAGCGTCGAGCCAAGGAATATTTTGCACGAAGGCCCGAAATTTAAAGTTTAACTGAACCATGCAATACAGTCACGATTCACACAGTCACACGCACGATGCCCATGACCACGGTCACGCAGAAATGGGTTTTTGGAGCAAGTATGTGTTTTCCACCGATCATAAAATTATCGGTATACAATACGGCATAACTTCGCTGCTTTTCCTGCTTTTTGGGTTTGTTCTCATGGGGCTGATGCGCTGGCAACTCGCTTATCCCGGAACTCCTATTCCTGTCTTTGGTCCGCTTCTCGAAAAAATGTTGGGGAGTGCCGCTTCCGGAGGGGTGATGAGTGCGGATCTCTACAATAGTTTCGGAGCCATGCACGGCACGATCATGGTTTTCTTGGGGATAGTTCCGCTCGCATTTGCGGCCTTTGGTAATTACGTGGTTCCACTACAGATCGGAGCCCCTGACATGACCTTTCCGAGGCTCAACATGGCCAGCTACTGGGTCTATTTTATCGGTGGTGTGATCATGGTGGTCAGCTTTTTCCTACCAGGAGGTGCCGCTCAAGCGGGTTGGACAAGTTACTCTCCTTTAGCAACTATTATTCCCACCCAAGGTCAGACATGGTGGTTGGTTGGAATGATATTTCTGATCAGTTCCTCCTTGCTCGGTGCGGTGAATTTTTTGGCGACCATTATTCAATTACGCGCTCCGGGTATGACTTGGATGCGTTTACCGTTCTTCGTTTGGGCTCAGTTTGTGACGGCCTTCCTATTGCTGCTCGCATTCCCTCCTCTCGAAGCCGCAGGCGTCATGCAGTTAATGGACAAACTCTTCGGTTCCAGCTTTTTCATCCCGACAGGCTTGATGATTTCAGGTAAACTCGCCGATGTGAGTGGCGGAGGCAGCCCGCTTTTGTGGCAGCATTTGTTCTGGTTTTTGGCACACCCAGAGGTTTACGTTTTGATTTTGCCCGGTATGGGAATCGTTGCAGAAATCCTTTGCAACAATGTGCGCAAACCAATCTGGGGATATAAATCCCTGGTTTACTCCCTGTTTGCTATTGGTTTTCTTTCGTTCATCGTTTGGGCTCACCACATGTATATGACGGGTATGGGTACCGCCATCAGCACCTTTTTCCAGACGACCACGCTGATCATTTCAATTCCTTCGGTGATTATTTTGACCGTGTTTTTTATCACCTTATGGGGCGGCTCGATTCGTTTTAATACTCAGATGCTATTCACTCTGGCATTCCTCGTGATGTTTGGCATTGGAGGGTTGACAGGGTTGCCCTTGGGTTTCAACTTCGTCGATCTGTTTCTTCACGACAGTTATTACGTGATCGCACACTTCCATTATGTCGTCGCTCCGGGAACGATCTTTGCCTTGTTCGCAGGTGTTTACTATTGGTATCCAAAAGCCACTGGGCGTTTCATGTCTGAGTTTTGGGGGCGCGTCCATTTTTGGACCTCGTTGGTCCTGATGAACCTGATCTTTTTCCCTATGTTCACCCAAGGAATCGCGGGGATGTCCCGTCGTATGTATGATGGCGGCGTCAATTACTCCGCCACGACGAATAAAGATATTCTAGGAGCCTTACCGGAATCAGTCATCTACTCGAATGTTGTTATTTCAGTCGCTGCATGGTTGTTACTCCTCGCTCAGATCCCATTTATCATTAATTTCTTCTGGAGTATTAAAAAGGGGAAAAAGGTCGAATCCGATAATCCTTGGGATTCCACCACCTTGGAATGGCAGACGCCGACACCTCCGCCGCATGGAAACTTTGCTGTGTTTCCTACCGTCTATCGCGGGCCTTACGAATACAGCGTTCCGGGTGCCGCCCAGGATTTCGTTCCTCAAAATGAGGCGGATATCAAAGCGAAACCAAAGACCAATTCCGCCAAGCATTAATTTTAGCAATTAAAACCATGGAAATTCCTTACACAGTCAAAGAGCGGAAAGATACAGGGCTATACAATGCCAAGTTGGGTATCTGGCTTTTCCTCGCCTCCGAAGTCATGCTTTTCGGAGCTTTATTCTCAGCCTACATTCTCCTCAGGGTGGGAGCCACTCCAGGCACATGGCCGCACGGTCTGTTGAATGTCCCCTTGGGCACTCTGAACACAATCGTTCTCATTAT
This sequence comes from Akkermansia muciniphila, assembly GCA_945867235.1. Lineage (GTDB taxonomy): Bacteria > Verrucomicrobiota > Verrucomicrobiia > Limisphaerales > SXQI01 > SXQI01. The sequence goes on along the minus strand of CAMBHS010000017.1, from coordinate 11,061 downwards.
CTCCTCAGTGACGGTGGTCATGGCTTGGGCCTCCCTCAAGATGAAACAGTTCGGCAAGTGGCGCATGTATCAAGGGGCAACGTTAGTCTGTGCCTTGATATTCCTAGTCATCAAATCTTTCGAGTATAACGATAAATTAACCCATTATGAAGTTATCTCAAAAGTGGGAGACAAATACCAGGTTCACGACGGGCATTTAATCTCGGAGGATAAGGATAAAGTGGTTTTGGAACCTTCGGCTCATCGGATCTATACCTCCCGGGCAATTGCCTTAGGATTCGGCCCTGTCGCTGAAGTGGCGCATGGTAAAGCGGATCATGACCCCAAGGCTCACGCTGACCATGCCCCGGCCAAGCACGAGTTGGTGACCATCCAACGTTCCACCATCGAACGGATGCAGAATTACGCCCCCAAGCACCACGCTTACTTGGCCATTTATTTTACATTGACTGGGTTACATGCCTTGCACGTTATCGGGGGGGCACTGGTCATGGGATATCTGTTTGGACCTGGTGCCAAAATGTGGAAAACCGATCCGGAACGTTTTACAAATCGCATCGAAGTCTCTGGGTTATTCTGGCACTTCGTTGACTTGGTTTGGATATTCCTCTTCCCCATACTGTATCTTCTCTAATTTTATTTATGAGTCATTCATCAACTCCATCAAAAGGTCATTCTGCATCCCATGGGCATCATGATGTTGCATCGGAAGTGCGCCGGTATCTGATTATCTTCGCGGCTCTTTGCGTGGGAACGATCGTGACTGTGCTAGCCTCCTACATCAATTTTGGTTCATCCACGATGAATATCGTGGTGGCCATGATCATCGCGTGTATCAAAGCATTCCTCGTGGCGGGATATTTCATGCATCTGCTTTCAGAAAAGAAAATGATTTATGCCATTTTGGTTGCGACCGTTTTCTTTTTCGCCGGGCTGATGTATCTCACCCTGTGGTCGTCCGAGCCTTTGAGCTTCATCCATCATCAAAGCTATGTCCCTTAAAGCGTTTCACATTGTATTTATCCTAGCGACTTTTGCGTTGGCTGCATTTCTTGCCGTTTGGTTCTTTCAAGAATATGCGCGCACCCAACTGAATAGTCATTTGGTAGGTGCGTGGAGCGCGGTCGGCAGTGGGTTGCTGATTCTTGTTTACGGACGTTTTTTCCTCAAGAAATTGAAAAGCATTCGTTACCTATGAACCCAAAAAAATCTGTTCGTTTTTTAATTGGTGCAATCCTCGGTCTGGCCGTGCTCAGTCCTGGTACAACTTCTGCCTGCGCCGTATGTTTCGGCAAAAGCGACTCCTTACTTGCGGTAGGCATGAATTGGGGAATCTTGACCCTGTTATTCTTTATTCTCTCAGTGCTCGCTGTAATCTCCCTGTTTTTCGTGTTTTTGAATCGACGCGCTCAACAATTTCCCCTTTCCGTAGATTCCGCTAACCCGGCTGATGTAACAATTGTTTAACCTTTTACTTTAATACTTAGGAATGAATCTGTTTGGTTTTCTTGGATTGCCGGTGAGTATGTCCGTTCACGGACCTCAAGTGGATAAGTTGATGTACTACGTCCACTATTTGATGCTAGCTCTTTTCGTCGGCTGGTTTGGATATTTTATCTACGCACTCTTCAGGTTTCGTAAGTCATCAAATCCCAAAGCGAGTTACGTCGGTGCCAAATCCCACGCGTCGAGCTATGTGGAAATCGCCGTGGCTTTGGTTGAGTGTGTGTTGCTGATCGGATTCGCCGTTCCCCTATGGGGCGGGTTGGTCGATAAGTTTCCAGAGGAAAAGGATGCCACGGTCATCCGCGTCGCCGCCGAACAATTTGCATGGAATTCGCGCTATAGTGGCAAGGACGGCATCTTTGGTAAACAGGACGTCAAATTCATCTCCACGGCCAATCCATTGGGATTGGATGCTGCGGATCCGAACGGCAAAGATGACGTTGTGACTCCGTTGAACGAGATGATTGCGCCCTTGGGTAAACCCGTCATCACCTACTTCACCTCGAAGGATGTTATTCATTCCTTCAAGGTTGTTCCTTTCAGAGTTACCCAGGATTGCATTCCTGGACTGAGCATCCCTATTTGGTTTCAACCGACAAAAGTGGGGGATTATTTGATCAACTGTGCTCAGCTTTGCGGCAATTCTCACTATTTCATGAAGGGAATATTCAAAGTCGTCACACCGGAAGCCTACGAGGTCTATATGGCAGAGAAGAGCAAAGGTGGTGGGGCTGCTGTCAGCTTTGAATAATAACTAAATCTCGACAAGGCTCCTGCGTCCGGTTCACGGTGTCGAAGGAGCTTTTCTATTATGGTGGCAAAGCAGTCATCCTTAGTATCGTGGTTCGTGTGGGGTCTTCTTGGCTTAACCGTGTTGGCCATATCGGTGCTTTACGTTCGCACTCGATCCAATCAATCGGTTCATATTACCGATCGCATGCCTGTGTATGGTCGAGTGGAATCCTTCCGATTGACCAACCAACTGGGCACGGTTTCTTCGTTTGCCGATGTTGCCGGCAAAGTTTGGATCGCGAATATTATTTTTACCCGATGCCCAGGTCCGTGCCCTCGCATGACCGAGCGCATGGCGGCTCTTCAAAAATCGTTTCCTGCCGACTCTCCCATCCGGTTTGTAACTCTGACTACAGATCCAACGCACGACACCTCACCCGTGTTAAAACGTTTCTCAGAACGATTTGGCGCGGATCCAAGTCGCTGGTTTTTTATGACGGGTCCCATGAAAGAGATCGCCAAATTAGCTCTGGAAGGGCTTAAGTTGACGGCATTGGAAAAAGATGCCGACCAGCGGACCAGCCCCGACGATCTCTTCATCCACAGCACGGTTTTTATTCTCGTGGATCAGAAGGGTCGCGTCCGAGGGAGCTTTGAAAGTCTGGAGCCTGAATTTCACGATCAAGTTGTCTCCGCCGTCAACGCGCTCGTTCGCACAAACCCCCACTGAAAGATGCAATTATCTGATCTCCCACTTGTCAACGCGTGCCTCAACGGGTTGAGCACAATCTTTCTCGCTGTCGGCTACTACAAAATTAAGCAAGGAAACAAATTGGGGCATCGCAATGCGATGATTTCAGCCTTCGTGACTTCATCGATCTTTCTGGCTAGTTATTTAATCTACCATTTTTATGCTGGAAGAACGGAGTTTAAGAATCCGGCATGGTTCCGGCCTTATTATTTGGGGTTGCTGTTGACCCACACGATTCTGGCGGTTGTCGTCGTCCCCATGATCTTGATCAGCTTTTCTCGAGCCTTGCGTGAGCGGTGGGAAATGCACAAGAAAATTGCCCGTTGGACTTGGCCTGTTTGGATGTATGTGTCCATCACAGGAGTGGTGATCTATCTCCTCCTGTATCAGATCTTCCCACAGCGTTGACGAGGGGCGTCAACTAAGGAAGAAGCTTGCCAACCAACGCGCTGATCGACTTGCCGTCCGCTCGACCCGCTGCCTCTGCCTGAACGGATTTGATCACGGCACCCATTTCCTTTTTTCCGGTTGCACCTAAATTTATAATGGTAGCCTTCACGAGAGATTCCAGTTCAAGTGATGTCAGCGGTATCGGAAGGAATTGTTGGAGAATCGGAATCTCCAGTTTTTCTTTGGCCGCGAGTTCCAATCTCCCTCCCAGCTCGAATTGAGTGATAGAGTCCTGCCGTTTTTTAATCTCCCGTTGGACAACTGTGACAAATTCAGGATCAGGCAGAGATTCGATTTTTCTTTCGATCAACAAATATCCCACCGTTGATTTAAGCATTCTCAACGTGGAGAGCTTATCGGCATCTCTGGCCAGCATCGCAGATTTGATCTGCTGATTGAGTTGATCCTGCAACGAAGGGGTAGACATGGGACCCGAGATTAAAGCACTGTCTTCAGGTTTCGGAGGGCATCACGAACTTCGGCGGCCTTTTCGTAATCCTCCCGCCGGACAGCCTCGTTCAATGCTTTTTCGAGTTTTTCAAGTTGGCTGAGCGGGCGAGTGGATCGAATCTCCTGACACCATTGCTCCAACGAGTGTATTTCCCCGGATTGTTCCGCAAGTTCAGGGCGATTCTGTTCTCGGAAATAGGTCCGAATGTCCTCCATGGTTTTCTCGATGGTTTCGATGGCTTGGCTGTGTAGAGCGGCCTCCGATTCTTTGGAACCCTTGGCACGAGCTCTCATCATTAAAAGTTGGGGACGAAGTTGGCCGATACCCGCCGCGACCTCTGGAGCCTCTGCGAATTGATTGATAAAATCAAATACCGTTAAATTTCTTTCCGTGTCTCGAATCACGGCGTCGTAATCCTTCAACTGGAAAAGGCAAATATACCGATGGTGATACTGAATCGCTTCCTGTTGCAGTTTTCCACAATCTTCACTCGAAAGCTTAAATCCAGAAGGATCAGATTCGTGGGCTTCGGTGTATTTAGTCCAGCGAGACAGGAAATGATCAAAGAGGGTTTCGTGTCCAAAAGGAAGTTTTCCATCGGGTCTTCCCGAGGCATTCATCTGTAGAATACCCAGATCCACGCGAAGCTGTAACTTCTCGCGTCCGTCCTTTCCTTTAATTTTGCGCACCACGATCTGACCTGGTTGATAATCCCATGAATCGAGGAGGTGGGTAATGTCGAGATTCATCCCAACCACTATGGGAAAAAGCTTAGGAATGTCAATAATACCCGCGTTCGTTTTTTATTTTGATCACCCAAAAGTTTTAAAATACGAGGTCTGAGCACTTGATATTGTCGTACTCGTCGGCAATCTCAGGACATGCCGTTCACCATTCAAGTTTCCGTGGATGAGAGTCAGTTGCCGGGAAAGGTTACGCACGAGATTCATGAGATGCTGAATCATCGCGTGCTCAACCATAAATTTCTTTATGACACCGTGAAACAGGCTGAAAAATGGTTGGTTATCCATGAAGCTTATTCCCCAGCACGGAATGACCCGCAATGTGTGGATACCTACGATCAGGCTTTTCAGGATGTTGTGATCGATTGGAAGGGGGACTCCGCTCTCGTTGTGGGTCTGGGTTGTGGTGGTGGGCACAAGGAAGTGCGGTTGTTGGAGTTATTAGCGAGGGTTGGAGTGGATTGCGATTTTGTTGGGGCGGATGTCAGTTTGCCTTTGGTTTTGTCAACTTGGCAACAATTTGAAAGAGCCAATAAAAAACGGATTTTTGGAAGTTGCCATCCTTGGGTATTGGATTTGCTGACCGCAACTCATGTTCGACAGAGCCTGACAAAAATGACCCATGGAAAAAAACCGAGATTAATCTCGTTTTTTGGAATGATTCCCAACTTCGAACCTGTGGATATCCTACCAAAACTCGCTTCGATTTTGCGTCGGCAGGATCGACTCCTATTAAGCGCAAATCTGGCTCCGGGTGACTGCTACGCAGATGGCATAAAAAAGGTGTTACCACTTTATGATAACGCCCAAACTCGTGATTGGTTGGAGAGTGCTTTTTGGGCTCTCGGTTTTGAACCCGAGGATGGTCATACCCATTTCAGGATCCAGTCATCACCCCACAATCCGCGCCTGCAACGAATCCAAGCAGGATTTTCATTTTCAAAATCCCGCCGAATTAAATACCAAGGTCGTGAGTATCACTTCAAGCGAGGGCAGGAATTCCAACTTTTCTTTTCCTACCGGTATTCGACAGAACTGTTGGCACAAACACTCGCCGACCACGATTTGACCGTGGAAAAATCGTGGGTCACCTCCTCAGGTGAGGAGGGTGTTTTCCTGATCCATCGGCGTTGATTTGGTTATAAACTACAAGTCCTACCAGCGCGAATCGATCAACTAGGTTCCTGCTGACTGATGCAATGAAAAGAGCCTAGACCCCAAATTAAATCCGTGGAATCAACACCAATCACTCGCCGGTCTGGGAATTCACTTTGCAAGATATCCCGTGCTCGGGCATCATTTTTGTGACGGTAGGTCGGCATTAAAACGATCTCGTTCGCAATGTAGAAATTAGCGTAAGAGGCCGGTAAACGCTGACCTTCACACTCTATCAACCCAGGCATGGGTAGTGGCACGATACGAAATGGATCGCCTTGGAGATTCTTTAACGAAAGGAGACGTTCAAGGTTTTCTTGAAGTATTCCAAAATTTTCATCTTCGGGATCCTCCTCCACTGCGGTCACAATTGTATTCGCTGTTACAAATCGACTGATGTCATCGATGTGTCCATCCGTATCATCCCCGATTATGCCTTCCCCCAACCAGACAACTTGGGTGACGCCTAGGTAGTCCCGAAGATACTGTTCAATTTCTGTTTTTGAGAGGTGTGGATTCCGATTTTTGTTCAGAAGACAGGCCTCCGTGGTAAGAATGGTTCCACACCCATTCACTTCAATAGATCCGCCTTCCATGATGATTCCAGGGCTGAATAAAGGAAGATTTCGCAGTTTGGCGACCCGTTCCGGAACCACATCATCCAAGTCGTAAGGAGGATATTTTTCACCCCATGCATTATATTTCCAATCAATTACGGCTCGTTCATGTTTCCCTTGATTCTCGCGGACGATAAAAATAGGGCCATGATCACGGCACCAAGGTTCATAAGCAGGGAAGCAATGAAAGTGTATATTAGGGGCTGTCGCGCCGAGTTTTCGAAGAGTTTCTCGGACTTCACCCGCCATTTCTTCGTTCCAAATGTTGATGTTTACTTCTTCAACTTGGGTCAAGTGCTTGATGAGTTCAGCATAAACAGCCGGGACGGGTTCGAATTTTCCTGGGAAGCTGATCCCTTCACTCCGTGGCCATGAAAACCATGTGCCTTGATGATGCTCCCACTCGGCGGGCATTCGGTACCCTAATTGCGCGGGGCTTGGTGGGGCGGATGTTTGATTAGGCATGACGACCGAACAGCATACCGAAAGTCACCCGCTTGCAAAGCGACGAAAGAGATTTGCCAACTTATTTCAAGAGTCGGAGATATCAGGGCATTCGCTTGCCGACAGCTGCTTCCATTAAGACATACCAGTCCTCGCGGGTGATTTCCACATCCAATGCTTTCAGGGCTTCAGTGATATGGACGGGATTGGTCGTTCCGATCAACGGCACGATGCCCGAAGGATGGCGCAATAACCAAGCGAGGCACAAGGCCGCCCGGGAAACCTCATAATGGCGGGCGAGTTTATCAACTGTGTCTCGCAGTTTGGCCTTCCGTGCATGGTGTGGGTCATTCAGGTCTGAGCCTGCCATCGCGACCAATCGACCTCCCGCCAATGGACTCCAAGCCATGGGTGTAATTCTCTCAGATTGGCATTGATCCAATGTCCCGTCGTTGAACGCATCAAGATGGAGCAGGTGAATCTCGACTTGGTTAGTCAGGAGAGGAACCCTGCATATTTTTTGATAGGTGGAAAATAGTGAGGGGCGACAATTGCTCATGCCAAAAGTTTTCACTTTTCCCGCCTGGTGGAGGGCTTCAAACGCCGCGCTCACTTCGTCCGGATCACCTAAATAATCGGGTCGATGAAGTTGATAAATGTCGATGGTTTCGACCCCCAATCGTTGCAAAGAATGGTCGCATGAAGCCATGATGTGTTCCTTCGAGAAATCATAGCGGTAAGGATCTTGGGGATGAGGGTTCCCCGCTTTTCGAATCCCACATTTGGTGGCGATGAGGATTTGATCGCGCATTGAGGGGATTCGCTTGAGCACATTTCCGAAAAGCGACTCGCTCATTCCATCAGCATAAATATCCGCTAGGTCGAACAAGGTGAATCCTTGATCAAACGCGGATTTCACGGCCTCATAACCGTGTTCCAAACGTTCAGGGCGGGATTCTGCCCCTTCCCAAGGTGCTGCGATTCGCCAACATCCATAGCCCAATCGACTCGAAACCAAGGAACTGCGACCCAATGGAATTGTTCTCATAGAATTCGGCGTGTTCAGACGGACGTTTACTGTAGAATTGGAGTGATCCTAGGTTCGCTATTGTTTCAAGCCAACAGAAAAGTGGCTCGCCTTAGGGTGGATGAATCAAACATGACAAAAACAATGACCGTCCAAGTAGTCGCCGGCCTCATCTTTCATCGGAACAGGCTCCTTATCGCCCAACGACCTGTGGATCGGCACCTCGGCGGGTATTGGGAATTCCCCGGTGGAAAGGTGGAAAATGGGGAGGAATTAATTATAGCCCTGCGGCGCGAATTGAAGGAGGAATTGGCGATCGAGGTAAAGGTGCACGGTTTGATGGCGGAGGTGACTCATACCTACCCTGAGAAAACGGTGCAAATTTCGTTTTTTGCCTGTAGTTGGAGTGGAGGAACCATTCAACTTGTGGATTGTGCTGCCATCGCCTGGGTAACTCAAAGCGAGTTAGGCTCTTTTTCTTTTCCAGAGGCAGACCGAGAACTTTTGGTGAAGCTAAGCCAACAGCCTAGTTGGTGGGATACCAAGGATTTGCAGGAACCCATGGTTTAAAGAATGCCGCCCTAGCGACCGATACTTTTGTAAATAAACCCGAGCTTTTCCATCGCCTCAACATCGAAGAGATTGCGTCCATCAAAAAGGATGGGATGGGTCATCGTTTTACGAGCGTGTTCCAAGTCAACTTGTTTGAACACTGGCCACTCCGTGGCGATTATCAATGCATCGCACCCTTCCGCCACTTTGTTCATATCGGAAATAAACGTTACCGTTTTTGGCAATAAGGCTTTGGCTTTTTCCATCGCTTGTGGGTCATGCACGCGTAAATGAGCCCCGTCTTTAAGAAGTCGGTTGCACAAATCAATCGCGGGAGACATCCGAACATCATCCGTATTTTGTTTGAAGGCTAGGCCAAGAACTCCAATTTTTTTATCCTTCAATACCCACAGGGTTTCCGTAATTTTTTTGACGAACCGATCCATCTGCTGGACATTGATCCGTTGCACTTCTTTGAGTAACCCAAAGTCATACCCAAGCGTTTCAGATATTTTGATGAAGGCGCTTAGATCTTTTGGAAAACAACTGCCTCCAAACCCTAGGCTCGCATCGAGAAACCGGCGACCAATTCGGGCATCCATGCCGATCCCCTCCGCAACCTCCTGCACGTTGGCTCCGGAGGCTTCGCAGATGACGGAGATTGCGTTGATATAAGAAATCTTAAGAGCGAGAAATGAATTGGCGGCATGTTTGATCAATTCAGCCGAATTAATGTCGGTTACGATGATCGGTGCTCCGAACGGTTGATAGACCCCTTTCATCGCCTGGACAGGACGTTGTGATCTGACGCCGATCACGATACGATCCGGTTTCATCAAGTCTTCCACCGCAAATCCTTCGCGCAAAAACTCAGGATTGGAAACAACATCGAACTCCACTTTCGATTTGGAATAGCGCTTGATGGTTTCTGCCACTTTCTCGCCTGTTTTGACAGGGACGGTGGATTTATCCACGATGATTTTGTAACTCGTCATGTGAGTTGCAATATCGCGAGCCACACTTTCAATAAAGCTGAGGTCTACAGAGCCATCCGGTTGCGCGGGTGTCGGGACGGCAATGAAAATAACATCCGATTTTTCAACTCCGTCTTTGATGAAATTCGTGAACGAGAGACGACCTGCCGCGACATTTTCCTTAACCAAGTCCTCAAGGCCAGGTTCGTAAATGGGAATCCCTCCGCCCTGCAAAAATTTAACCTTGGCGGCATCACAATCAACACATACTACTTTGTGCCCAACGGCTGCAAAGCAAGCACCTGTTACAAGTCCAACATAGCCCGTGCCGATAATGGTTATTTTCATAGGGTGGGATATGAAAAAGAGTTTCCGCTAAAACCACCTACTTGGAAGGGACTGCGTTCGTTAAGGAAGCGGTGGGAACTACAGCAGGTTTAACCAGGTTGGGATATTTTTTCAGCAATAATTCTCTCAATTGAAAGGCGTCGCTGCTGCGCATGGAGGTGTTACTGGGTTTGATGAGGTCGTCATACACCTTCAAGGCTTGGTCAGGTTGATTTTTCGCTTGGTGAATCCTAGCCTCCGAAAACTTGGCACTCTCAACAACTGAGGCAGTGGGATAGCCTGAAATCACAGTCTGATAGGCACGCAGTGCTTCATCATTTTTGCCTTGCGCCTCAAGGGCAGAAGCCAATCCTAGCGCGGCGGTTGGAGCCCAAGGACTGCTTGCAAATGCAGTCAGAAATTTTTGGAATTCCACTTGGGCTTCCGGATACTTGCCTTCGTTATAAATCGTGCCAGCGGCTAAAATGTTTGCACGCTCCCCGGCCCGGGTTCCATTAAAATCTCCCGCAACTTTAGCGAACGAAGCCGCAGGGATTGCTGGGGTATTCGTTGGGGCATTCAGGGGGATATGCAGCGCTAGAAGGGATCTGGAAGCTTCACTTTCCTGGTTTGCTCGGGAATTTTGCACCACGGCAAAACCAATCCCCGTCGCACCAAGCAACGCCACAGCGATGAACAACCTTTGTTTGTTCACTTCTAACCACCCAAGAAAATCTATCCACCTCGTGCTTTCAGTTATCTCAACGCTCATATTTTGTCCTTCCTATCATTTCCGGTCACTCCAGAAAGGCAAGCTTTTAGTGGATTGTGCGCGTCGATAGCGGCAAAAATGGGTGATGCCAGCGTTCGGGATCGCGGATTACTAAAAAGAACGCCCCGCCTCGATAGAAGCAGGGCGTAAATCAAATAGTAATTACCAACCTTTAGTCTCCGATCGCTTCTACGGGGCATCCTTCTTTCGCTTCTATACAGAGCGCGGATTCCTCGGGTGTGGTTGGTTGTTTATAAACAAAGGAGAAACCTCCATCGTCATTGCGCATGAAATTGGCAGGAGCCGTTTCTCTGCACAAATCACAATCGATGCATTGGTTGTCGACGTAAAAAAGTCCCGCAACATTCTCGGGATACCGGTTCGCAAGATCAGCCATAAATTAATTCAAAATAGGATTCCATTTATTAGTCGCCCCCAAAAAAGATCAAGTACCTTTTAAAAACCACTCGGAACAGCCCCGGTACATCGTGACCCCCCTGATGGGATTTACCGACTCAGGAAAATACAATGTATCTCTATGAAAACGTGGAACATTCTGC
>CAMBHS010000016.1 GCA_945867235.1 Akkermansia muciniphila | reverse complement strand
AAAAACAGCTCCCGTGGTTACAAAAGCCCCGCCGACTTACTAGCCCTCAAAGCACCCCACCTTTCACCAAAAATATTCTTGCTCCACCCCATCCCTTTAGAGTCTCTTCTTCCTCATCAAGGGGGTCACGATGTACCAAGGTTGCCCGCTTTTAAAAACCACTGAATCAATAGGGAACTCTTTTGTGAGTGTTTTAAATCGAAAAGTCCGTGAGCAGAAGTGTTTCCGTATGAGGTGATCTCGAATGCAGAACTCTGCCCATGGGGAGGGTGCTGCAGGGATTCAATGCGTTTTTCAATGACTCTCGTTTGCTGGAGGAAGAAATCAAACCCAGAATTGTCGTGGCAATGGCTAGGACGTCGTAACCTAGGGTGATGCGGTTAGGCGGAGGTTTTGGAGCCAACACATGCTGGTAGATCGATCGATCAGTTTTCGTTTCCACGGATTCATTCGGAAAAAGAGAGGCTACGTGGCCATCCTCGCCCATACCAAGAATGAGAAGGTCTAGAACTGGATTTCCATGCGAATCCAAGTTTGCAACGCGACAAAGTTCAGCCTCTGCTTCGTCTATCGCCTGATGGGTTGCGAGTTCGCCTTTGATCCTGTGGACTTGGCCGGGAGCGATTCCCAATGGGTCGATCAATTTCAACTTCGCCATGGCATAATTGCTCTCTTCATCCTGCGGTGAGATGCAACGTTCATCGACCCAGAAAAAATGCAATGCATCCAGCGCCAACGAGGAATTCTTGAATTTTAACGTCAGTATTTCAAAAAATTGTTGGCTGATTCTGCCTCCAGAAAGGGCGACCGTAAAATGAGATTGGGCAATGTCGCGGCTCGCAAATGCGCTTAAAAAAAAGTCTGCGGCTCTCTCGGCAAGTTCTGTGGAGGAGGCTAATTCCATTACGGAAATCCCTGGCCGTATCGTTGAAGTACTCATCTAGCTGGCAGGTTGCGGATTGCGCCATTCGTGTGCAGATTGGGCGATCAGATCATCAGCCGCCACTGGCCCCCAGGTGCCAGCAGAATAAAACTCGCGGTTCGTGAGCGGTTTGTTTTCCCATCCTTTCCTGATGGAATCCACGATTCCCCACGCGGTCTCAACTTCGTCGCGGCGAATAAAAAGAGTGGCATCACCCGCCATCGCCTCAAGCAAAAGGCGTTCGTATGCTTCGGGAGTGTAAGCTCCAAATTCCGAGTTGTAGCTAAAGTGCATCCGCACTGGCCGGACGCTCAGACTGGTTCCGGGAACTTTTCCATTAAACCGAAGGTAGATTCCTTCGTTGGGTTGCAACCGCAGGGTGATGGCGTTGGCATCGAGTTTTCCCCCGCATTTTTCAGCGAATAAAACATGAGGCGTCGGTTTGAACTGCACGCGAACTTCGCTGGCACTGAGAGGGAGAGATTTACCGGTCCGCAAGAAAAATGGAACCCCTGACCACCGCCAGTTATCAATCAAAAGTTTCATGGCAACGAACGTCTCAACGTCCGATCCATTTTTGACCTTCGTCTCCTGGCGGTATCCTGGGCGTGGTTTTCCATCGATCATGCCAGCAAAATACTGTCCCCGTACGACCTGCTTCGCCACATCCGCCACACCGAGAGGGCGGATCGATTTCAGGAGTTTTACTTTTTCATCTCGAATGGGTTCAGCATCCAACGAAACAGGGGGTTCCATCGCCACCAAGGACAAGACCTGAAGCAGATGGTTTTGAACCATGTCGCGAATCGCTCCGGCCTCTTCATAATAACCACCGCGTTCACCAACTCCTAGTTTTTCACTGACTGTAATCTGCACATGATCGATCGATTGGCGGTTCCAAAGCTGTTCAAAAATAGCATTGGAAAATCGAAACATCAGAATATTCTGAACGGTTTCCTTCCCCAAATAATGATCAATGCGGAAAACCTGTTTTTCATGCGCGAACCGGGTCAGGTCGGAATTCAATTGCTCTGCGGTGGCTAGGTCGTGGCCGAAGGGTTTTTCCACCACAATTCGTTGCCAAAACTTCTGCTGATCATCGCGGGTCAACAACCCAGCATTGTGCAGGTGCTCGACAACCTCTCCAAATTGACTCGGTGATGTTGCAAGGTAGCAAAGGAGATTGAGCCTCAATCGCTCATCCCCGAATGAATTAAGTCGCTGTTCCAATGCTTGGTAGGCACTGGCCTCAGATAAATCGCCCCGAGTATAACAAATGTTAGCCGCAAATTCCGTCCAAACATTCGAGTCTATCGGTTGCGTACGTGAAAATTGTTCTACGGCAATCTTGAGTTCATCTCGCCATTGTTGATCGCTTTTTTCCCGACGTGCAAATCCAACAATTCGAAAAGGCTTGGGTAACGCCTTCTCGGTATATAAATGATAAAGAGCCGGAATGAGCTTGCGCGAAGTGAGATCTCCGCTGGCTCCAAAAATGATCATCGTACAGGGCTCAACTATTTTACGGCTGTCATTGATCCGGCAAGTGATGATCTCATCTAGCTGCTGCGATTCGTTCATGGCGCGAAAGGATGTTCCTGAGTGCTGCTGGAGGCAAGCGTTTCAACCGCTTTAATCATGAATAATATGCACCCGAATGACCAGAAAAACGATGGAATCGAAAGGAATACAGATTTTCACATTTCGGTAACCCATAAGTCGTTATCGCGGAAGGGTCGTAGGCATCTCCGCGATACCCCAGATCATTGCGGAGGTCGCAGCCACGCATTTGCGAAACTCTGTTTCGTTGAGTTTATCCATCGTATCAGCCGCCGTGTGGTGATACCAAAAATAGCGCGAATTCGCTGTCTTCAGATCCATGATCGGCACCCCTTCCATGAGCAGTTGACCAATATCGGAGCCGCCCGCACCCAGTCCCAATTTCTCAGCTCCTAAGGGGCGGAGCAGGGGAATAACCCCCTGTAACAACTTCATGGCTGCGGTGCTCCCTGTGAAATTGAAGCCCTCTGGAGCGAATACTCCCTCGTCAGATTCCAGCGCAATAACGTGGCGAGCCAACTCGGCTCGGTGCTTTTCTCGATATGATTTGGCTCCGTCCAGACCGTTTTCCTCGTTCGTCCAAAGCACTAATCGAATGGTGCGTCGGGGATGGAGTCCCAGTTCCTTCATCAACCGCGCGGCCTCCCACATTACCAGGCATCCACCGCCATCATCCATCGCCCCTTGTCCGACGTCCCACGAGTCGATATGTCCGCTGATCAAAACGATTTCTTCGGGCTTTTCGCGTCCCACAATTTCGGCGATCACATTGCGCGAACGGGTGGGTTCCCCTTGGTGCGCCTCCATGTTTAATTTCACCACCACCTTCTCGCCTCGATCCTGCATGCGTTGCAACATCTCCGCATCTTCAACCGAGAGTGCTGCATGCGGGATTTTCTTAACACCGCTTTCATACAACATCATTCCCGTGTGTGGAGATTGGATCGAGATCGGTCCGACGGAACGAATTAAACTGGCGACAGCACCTGCTTTCGCCGCCGCAACGGCTCCTTTCACTCGGATGGCCACGGTGGTTCTATACGAGGTGAAGGGTTCATTAAAAACGACAATCCTCCCGCGAGCCTTATCTTTCACGAGTTCCAATTCATCAAAACTTCGCACGACAAGGCATTCGGCTTCGATTGCTTCTGTCCCAGTTCCAACGCTTCCGCCCAGTCCGAGCATGTGCAATGGCTTTTCCACTGGGCGGATCAGCACGCAGGATTCTTTCCCTCGAATCCAAGGTTCAAGAGGAACCTCCTCGCCATGAACATTTTCGAACCCATCCTCTTTGAGCCGAACCAGTATCCAATCAATGGCATCTTCCAACGCTTTTGATCCCGCCATGCGATGCCCAAATCGGTCACACATCTCTGCAAGCCGCTCGAATCCCTTGCCGGACTTCAACGCCGCATCACGCAACTGGAACGCTTCCTTAGGCCAATCCTCTGCGGAGGTCGGCAAGGTGATAATGAAAATAAAAACAAGAGCTCTCCACACAGGAGCGAGCGGCGGGAATATTTTTTTCATAATTCAGCTCTCCAACGTCGCAGACGAGTTTCCAAGGATCGAAGCGGACACAGATTCTGCGCAATCCCAGGAAAATCCTGTAAAATTTTATCGATGCTGGGCACCTCTCCCCAAGCGGTCACACTGAAGAATTCGAAAATTCGATTTGAATCCACACCCATCTCACGATTACGCATCAAAAATCTCTGTCGCACCATGCTTTTCCAATCGGTCAATGTTGCCGGAACCTGCATTCGATGCCGTCCAACCCATGGCAACCATTCGGCGATTTGGGATTGATGCACCCAACTCATTTCCGCCGTCAATTCGAATTGATCCTCCACATCAATGGCGAGATCAAAGGCATTCGCGCCCGCGCTGTAGGAATCATGTGTTTGCAGGATCACCGGTGTCAGGCAAGCTTGCGGCGTGGTTGTTTCCAATTCCGGGTATTCAGGAGTGAAGGCATGGGGAACATTAACGAGATACGCAATCTTACGGATGGCTTCGGCCACCGCGACGTGATCAACGTGAATGCCGACCAAATTGTCGCATGGCAACGGTGGACAAAAAAGGTAATCGGGTTGGAAGGCTCGCAATGATTTCCAAAGGGCCGCCAATAATAACCGTCCCACTTCGATACAACCCTCACGAGGCATCCGTCCATCGGGCAGCGTCAACCATTCGCATCCGACCTTGCCCAAAGCCAAGGCTTGTTCCTGCTCCCTTCGACGAACCTGCACGGTGTGTTCCTGGGTATGCAGATGATGTCCAGCGGCTCCATCGGTGCAGATTGTTGCAAGTCCAGTGGCGTTTTTTTCGGATAAAAATCGAGTAAAAGTACCGGCCGCGACAAATTCAAAGTCGTCTGGGTGAGCATGGACGCATTGTATTTTCATGATCTCAGCATGGGTTGAATACGCCCCGGACGATTTCCATTACTCACACTGTGCGTGGTGTCTCAAGGCATGATCCACTAGGACCAAAGCGGCCATCGCTTCCACCATGGGAACCGCGCGCGGAAGCACGCACGCATCATGGCGACCACGACCTTTCAGCGTCGTGTTTTCAAAATCGGTATCGATCGTCTCCTGCTCGTGCATCACGGTGGCCACCGGCTTGAATGCTACGCGGAAGTAAATAGGTTCACCGTTGCTGATCCCTCCCACAATCCCTCCCGAGCGATTTGTCTTGGTGAAAACTTTCTTCTGTTGAGCCCGAATTGCGTCATTGTGTTGCAATCCCGTGAGGAGAATGCCAGAAAAACCTGATCCAATATCGAAGCCTTTGGAAGCTGGCAAACTTAACATGGCCTTGGCTAGATCCGCTTCCAGTCGGTCAAACACGGGTCCGCCCCATCCTGCTGGCACCCCGCGAACGACCGTCTCCACGATCCCTCCAACGCTGTCCCCACGACCCCGAACCTCCTCGATCAGGGCAATCATTCGTTTCGCCGTTTCCGTTTCCGGGCATCGCACGATGGTCGATTCAACCTCGGCCAAAGTCACCGTTTCGAGGTTGACCTTCGCTTCGATATCATAGACCTGTTTTACAAACGAGACGATCTCAACGCCGAACCGTTCTCGGAGCAGTTTCTTGGCAATCGCTCCCGCAGCAACGCGTCCAATGGTTTCCCTCGCACTCGTGCGTCCTCCCCCCTGCCAGTTGCGGATCCCGTATTTTGCAATATAGGTGTAGTCGGCATGGGAAGGTCGAAATTTGGTGGCCATTTCAGCGTAAGCTTCAGACCGTTGATCCTCGTTCCGAACCATCATCGAAATCGGCGTGCCGAGGGTTCGCCCTTCAAAGGTTCCCGAGAGAATCTGAACCGTGTCGCTTTCCTTGCGAGGTGTAACGATGCTGGATTGTCCGGGTCGCCTACGATCCAAATCCGGTTGGATATCACATTCCGACAAGGTCAGGCGTGGCGGACACCCGTCCACAACCACTCCGACTCCCCCTCCATGGGACTCTCCCCAAGTCGTGATCCTGAACACCTCACCAAACGAATTTGACATTCCCCAAGGTTGCCCAAGTTCCTAGGTCAGGTCAAACCGTGGTTGCAACTCAACGAGGAACCCGGACAACAAAAAAGCAGAACAGGACAAGCCTGTTCTGCTTTTTGGAAAGGTGGATATTACGCGTTGTAGGTGCTGGAGGACACATCCCCGCCGCGTCCGGTCCAGTTGGTATGAAAGAACTTACCACGCGGTTGGTCGAGGCGTTCGTAAGTGTGAGCTCCAAAATAATCACGCTGTGCCTGCAGTAGGTTTGCTGGCAAACGCGGGTTTCGGTAAGCATCAAAGAAGTTAAGCGCCGTGGAAAATGCGGGTGTGGGAATCCCTTTCTTAGCCGCTGTTGCCACGACATTACGCCAAGATTTCTGCGCCTTTTTAATTTCAGCACGGAAGAAATCATCCAGCAACAGATTGTTCAGGTTAGGTTTTTTATCGAAGGCTTCCTTGATTTTACCGAGGAATCGACTGCGAATAATGCAACCCCCACGCCACATCAGGGCAATCCCACCGTAGTTGAGCTTCCATTTGTTTTCCTTGGCAGCCGAACGCATCAACATGTAGCCCTGCGCGTAGGAAACAATCTTGGATGCGTAAAGTGCCTGACGGATGTCTTCGATAAATTTTTTGCGGTCGCCAGTAATTGTCGGACGCGGTCCCTTGAGCTTCCGTGCTGCCGCAACCCGTTCCTCTTTCAATGCAGAAACACATCGTGAATAAACCGCTTCGGCCATCAGGGTGATCGGCACTCCAAGGTCTTGAGAGGAGATCACGGTCCATTTGCCCGTGCCTTTTTGACCGGCGGTATCGAGGATTTTGTCAACGAGGGGCGATCCATCGGCGTCTTTAACGGCAAGAATGTCGCGGGTGATTTCCACGAGATAGGAGTCAAGTTCGCCCTTGTTCCACTGGGCGAACACTTCATGCATCTCCTGTGCTGTCATTCCCAAACCACTCGACATCAAATGATACGCTTCGCAGATGAGTTGCATATCCCCATACTCGATGCCGTTGTGCACCATTTTCACATAATGACCTGCGCCATTTTCTCCCACCCAATCGCAGCAGGGAACGCCCCCGTCCACTTTCGCAGCCACACTTTGAAAAATATCCTTCACATGAGGCCAAGCTGCAACGGATCCGCCAGGCATGATGGAAGGACCTCGGCGCGCCCCTTCTTCGCCACCCGAGACGCCTGTTCCAATGAACAGCAATCCTTTGGATTCTAAATATTTTGTGCGTCGATCCGTATCTTGGTAAAGCGAATTTCCGCCATCAATAATAATGTCACCGGCCTCAAGGTGAGGCACAAGTTGATCGATGAATTCATCCACAGGCGCACCCGCTTTAACCAACATCATCACCCGGCGAGGGCGTTTGAGTTTGGACACCATTTCCTCAATCGAATGGGCACCTTGAACTTTCGTTCCTCGGGCTTCTTTATTGAGAAATTCGTCCACCTTTGCGGTGGTACGATTATAGGCGACAACGGTGTAACCATGGTCGTTCATGTTCAGAATCAGGTTCTGACCCATGACCGCCAAACCAATTAATGCAATATCTCCTGTAGGTTCCATGTATTTTGAATCTTAAAACAGGCGACCACCTTACAAAAGGCACCACTCTGCGCCAGTAGATTTTTATTCAGGCACTTCCAATTCCACCATTGACGCCAAACCCAACGCAGGTCTCAATTCGTTGCATGACCCGATATTTATTTCCGTGCCTCGTGCTCGCGTGGTGCTTTCATGGACTCGTTCACGCGACCGAGTTGGGAACCCGAGACACGCACTTCACGATCAATGGAAAACGCACCTTTTTGTTGGGCGTCAGTTATTACGCTGCGTTGGGAGCATCGACACCCCAAGTGCAAAAGGATTTAAACGACATGCAACGGGATGGATTCAATTGGATCCGAGTTTGGGGAAACTGGGGTGCCTTTGGAACCAATATCTCCGCCGTCAAAACCGATGGAACCCTCCGAGAACCCTTTTTCGGTCGATTGCAAAGTCTCATCGCCGAATGCGACAAGCGCGGCATGATTGTCGATGTCACATTGGCTAGAGAAAATGGAGCCAAGGAACCACCGGGCATGCCTTCGCTTGAGGCTCATTCCCGTGCGGTAGTCACGTTAATTGAAGGATTGAGGAGACACCGGAACTGGTATTTGGACCTCGCGAACGAAAGGAATATCCGCGACAAACGACATGTCTCGCAGGAAGATTTGCGAATCATGCGCGACCTCGCCAAAGGGCTCGATGAAAAAAGACTCATCACGGCATCCCATTCCTCTGACGATGAGGACCTGATTCGTCATGTGGAGCCCTACCTGAACGCGGTTCGACTGGATTTTATAGCAACGCACAGAAATCGATCCAAAGGAAGTTCACAAGAAACCGCAGTCGCAACGGTAATGTATCACAAAAAACTGTCGGAAATGAACCTGAAAATCCCTTTGCATTACCAGGAACCGTTCCGCAGGGGATACGAGGATTGGGAGCCCAGCAAGAGCGAATTTCTGACCGATTTGAAGGGAGCCATCGACGGGGGTGCTGCCGGTTGGTGCTTTCATAACGGATCACAACGCAGAAACCCGGATCAATTCCCAAGGAGATCGTTCGATCTTCGCGATAAAAGGCTTTATGACCAACTCGATTCCGTGGAGCAGGAAGTCGTGAAGGCAGTAAAGGCAATCGTGACGAAAGAATAGGAACCGTTCTTACACCCTGCATATTTGAATCCTATTTTCACGGTTTTGTCCTGAGGAGTTGCAGATGGAAGATGGTGCGCGCTGGAGGTTTCGAACCTCCGACCCCCACCGTGTCAAGGTGATGCTCTACCACTGAGCTAAGCGCGCCCCTAAAGGGGACGAGTAAAATGCTTAAGGAGCACTCTGAAGGCAAGCCAGAAGTAAGCGTTTTTGCGTTGTCTGCATCCGACGCGGGCTCAAACGGTGTTGTTGTTTTGGCTTAGAAGGTCCCGATAAACATCGAGGTGGCGTTGCGCGACGGCTTTGGGTGTGAAGCGGTTTTCGGCGTCAACACGGGCTCGATAAGCCAGTTCGTGAGCAAGAGTTGGATTTCGTAAGAGTCGTTCGACAGATGCGCGAATGGATTCTGAGGAAGCAGGATCGCAAAGGAGTCCATTGACTCCGTCCTGGATCAAATCGGGAATCCCTCCAATGTTCGCAGCCACCACGGGCAACCCAGCGGCCATTGCTTCGAGCACAACCATCGGACAGTTGTCCTCGAAGGTTGGCAGGATAAGCAGGTGTGCTGTGGCGAGCGCAGCTTCGACCTCCGATTTACTGGCATTGCCGGGGTATTGGCACCATGGCTTGGTGTGGACAAGTTTCTCAAATTCGGTTCCGTAAGAGTCTCCCGGGGTGGAGCGTCCTAAAAAGCGGAGTCGGAACGGAATTCGCGCCACAAGCGGCTCCAAGGCATTCAGTAGGCCGATCTGATTTTTATAGACAGTGATATTGGCGAGGCAAAGAATCTCAGGAATTTCAGAGGGTTTCCGAAGCACTGCGAAACTTCCTGAATCCACTGCATTCGGAACAATCCAGGTCCGTTTCGCGAGGGCAGCGACGGATTTTTGGGTGTAGGTCGTGATGCAAAGAACCCCATCGGTTCGTGAAAGCACGTAGTGTTCGAGGCGTGCTGTGAGCCACGAGAAGGAGAAAGGTCGGGCTCCTTGGATCCCTGCAATTCGCCTCATGTTGCCATGAAGGGTGATGAGGTTGGGAAACCCAGATTTGAACGCCGACAAGGCACAGTAACGCTCGGTGCCTTGACCATGGACAATGTCAGGATTGATCTCTTGAAGTTTGCGTCGAATGGCACGAGAACATCCGTAGTAAAGGGAGCGCATCCACCCTGTTTTAGGGACGACCAACTGATGATAAAAAATATTGGAGGCTAGTTGGGGCGGGGCGGTCATCGGTCGTTTGCAACACACCACGATGTGAATCTCGCAGTTTGCATTGTCGGTGAACCCTTCCAACAACGCCGAAGGAGCGGGACCAAAGAAAGGGTTTGGACTTTCATACTGGCCGAATTCGTCGCGATTGTCAGGAACAAGAAAAGCAATCTTCATGCGGCTCGATTTTGAGCGAGGACTTTGCGGTAAACCTGGACATATTGCTCCGCGACATCACGCCACGATTGCACCGGGAAAATGTGGTGGGGAAGTCGTGAGGATTCCCTGTAGAATTTCCCGAGTGCTTCAACCACAGATTCTGGCTGTGTCGGTGGGACAAAGGTGATTCCCGTTTTAGCCGCCCTGTAGCCCTGACGAGCCCATGGGAGATCGGAAAGAAATAGGGGCAGCCCCGCGGCTGAAGCTTCGTGGATCGCGATGCAACCGGTTTCACCGAAACTCAGGAGGCAAAACCCCCTCGCGGATCTGAGTAAACGATATTTTTCTTCTCGTGAGACAAATCCCGGATAGCGCACATACTGACCATCTACCAGCTTTTTGAACTCTCCAAAATAAGGGTCATCTTCACCAAAGGGTTTACCCAAAAAAACGATTGGAACTTTGGCGGCGCGTGCGGCGCGAGCTAGGGCGAGAGTGTTTTTTCGCGGCGCGATAGTGGCTACGGAAATGAGATGATCGCCGGCCACTTCTGGAAGTGACAATTGCTCAAGAGCATCGGGCTCGACGGCGTGGTTGATGACGTGACACCGTGCAGGGGGAGCATCGAACAGGTATTGGGCGACTTCCTGTTCGCGGGGTAGCACAAAGACCAACGCATCTGCCTCTTGATACACCTCCCAATTCAATTTTGCAGTCAATCCGCCTGCCAACTTTTTGGCTAAGCGGATGGTGTTTTTTTGAAGAAAAAGTCGGGCATTCGATCGCGAGGCTGTGGCATCCAAGATGTCGCTCATCACCACTTTTATCCCTTTTTCATGAGCGAGCCTGACCACCGCTGTCTCTGGACGCGTGATCGTGTGGAGCACATCCCCCGTTTGTGACGAATCCCACCAGCGCAACGGTTCTGCCTCCACACCGAATGCAGGAAGGTGTTTAAACAGGTTGTCCATGTGTGTTTGAACACCGCCATGAGCAAGCGAGAATGGGATATTGGTCCAGAGTAGAACCTTCATACGGGGTAAGAGTGGTTGATGTCGGCCAACTGTGTCAACCTGCGCCGTGGTGATGTTTGGTCGTGGTTCATGGAGCAATTCTTGCACCCACGGTCGCGAGTTCTGTCAGCCGATTGACATCTTTTTCATGGGCTACCCACGCTATTCCACGCAGAACCAGCACGCGATAAAGTGGATCATCAAAGGTCCAAGTATAATGCCCAGGAATGGATCCAAAAACGCGACTTTGTTTGCGTTCAAAGGTCCAAAGTTGTGTATAGGATTTTTGTTCTTCGATGGCCGATGCCAGTGGGGTGATCCGTGCGGGATCCCCGTGAAATGCCCAGTAAGTTTCGTCTGTGAAATGAAGCCGAATGAAACCTTGGGTGATCGGGTGGTTCAGTTGTGCAAAAACGAGATCAATTTCGCCATGTCGATATTTCGATTTCCCTGTTGAGAGGCCGATGCGTTCCGCAAAACCGACGGCGTCATCCCCTCCTTCCATCGCCCAATGCAAATAGACCAATCCTCCTCCACGTTCTTGATACTCGTCCAACAGCACAGCAGACTTTGGATTCCACCCCGCATTGCGTGAGTAGAAAACAGTGACATCCGCATCCGCTAACTGCTGGCGCGTGGGGAATCCTTGTGCTGTCGCCACGGTGACTTTATCCGCTAGTGCCAATAGGGTGCTCCATCGTTTTTGCCAAACGGGATAATCATGCTCGTCAACACCGTGATCCTGATCATCGATGCAAAGAAGAATGCGTAGCATCTTGAGGTCGGCTGAAGGAGGGGAGGGGGTTACGAAGGTGGAAATTTCCGACCGTTTGCGTGCGAGTGGCACCCCGGGATCAATCCGCGTGATAACAGCCGCCTCCAACGGATTGGTTAAAAGAAAGGTCAGCAAATCTTCCATCTGCGTGGCGGAGAACGCCAGTCCGAGCCCCTCGGGCATCAGGGAACCTTTCATCGGTTCGATACTCGCCACATCACCGCGTGGGCGTTTTATCTCCACTCCTGCGGGTTGCTGAATCGTAATATGATTTTCCTGCAAACTCCTGATGAGGCCATTGACCTCTATTCCATCTTTGAATCGAATCAGGCTACCGGGTTGATCAGGATTGATCGTTGCGGATGGTTTTGTGATGTCCACTAGAACAGACTCCTTGTCGCGGTAGAGTAGATTCGACAAGTCCGGACCGAAGGTTGTTCCTTCGCCGCGAATCGTATGACAGGTCGCGCAACTTCCCTCTCCAAAAAACAAGCGCTTCCCATGGAGCCAACGTCCATTCACATCGGTTCGGGCGAGACTTTTCTCCGTGTTTTTTTTCTCCGCACCCTGAGTAGCCCATGGCAGGAGGAATCGATGCAAACCAATCGGTCGGACGTGCGAATCAAGGGCGAATGTCATCCCGCCTCCCTGTGTGTTGAGCGATCCATTCAAAGCAAGTTGAACCGTCGCAGTGGAGTGGGTCGGCTCCAAGGTGTAGGACACATCATTAGGAATGCTTTGGGAGTAATCCTGCCGCACCTTCATGGTGCGATTAGCGAACGCATCCTTGCTGATGTCCCAGTCCAACGGTGCTCCAAGTTGAATCGCTGGAACAAATATATTTGCGACATTCATCCGACCTTGAAAAGTGATCGAACGCGATTCACCGCCTTTTTCGAATTGGCTGAAAAACTCCTCGTGATCCGCTGAGCCCAAGGTTAATTGCTTGGAGACATTTAAAGAAGCGTGTGGCAATACGATTCGCAACGATTGACTCTCGGTTTTCGATGTGGCTTGGATGCCTTGGAGCGAAACTGCTATATCCAACTCGGGATGTTGCGGAATGCCCTGCTTACTCTGCCACGAGGACGGCAATGGCAATGTGATGGCATAGACCGTGGGCTCGGTTTGGCGAGGGATACGAAGCACAAGAGTTCTCCGATCCGCGCTGATCGACAAACCCTGGACCTCAACCCAACGGCGTGGGTGTTTCATCTGATCCTGAACAACCTGGTAGCCGGGTCGAATCGTTTCGAAGCGATCACCAGCACTGACATACGGACCCGTTTCGATGCGAGTTTTTTCGTGGGCTCCGATCCATTCCTTATCAAGCAGGGGTCGGTCAAACGCGATCCGAATTTCATCGGAGGCTTCGACCCATGCGTGCACGGGTTGCGGTGTTTCTTTTGCTGTATAACGAATCCGGAAAATTTTACCGATACCGGTGGGTCCAGTTCCCCAATCGGGTGGGCCACTATGGCAGGCAACAAGCAGATCGCCTTTCGGAGTCACGCATGTATCCACCGCAAGGAAACCTAGGCAGGCAATAATCTGATTTTGCGCGATGTAGCCTTCCGCTGTTTTAACCAATTTCGTCCGGTAAAGTTTTCCTCGCGATTCTCCGCAAACCAACGCGTCACCGATCCACGAGCTCGGACCAAAAGCAGGGCCACCGTTCACCCCTTCATTAAAAACCATGCCTACGGTGCTCTGGTGCTGCGGTCCGTATTCAAAAACAGCAGGCTCATCCACCACTTGGGGGAGATGCTTGGGATGCCGTGGTGGAAATCCGTAATGGCGACCCGGTATAATTTGCAACAATTCATCCAAGGGGTTTCCATTGTGTAACCAGGTCGCTCCCTCCTGTTCGGAAGCAAACAAATCTCCGTGGCGATTAAACGCCAACGCACAGGCGAAACGCACTCCGGTGCAGACCGTTTCCCGTTTTTTGAAATCGGCCGAAACTTTTTGAATAGTTCCTCGCTCGCTGGACAAATCAAAATGACTACGACCTGTGGTGGGATCAATAAGGTATCCATTTGCATAATTGGCTGTCCCAAGGCTGAAATAAATCGAACCGTCCTTGGGATCCACGGCGATCCCTACGGCATCCACATCCTGTGGTATTTCTTTCCAACCCGTGGCGACGATGATTTCTTCCTCTGCAACACCATCCCTGTCCTTATCCAGGATGAGCGAAATCTTGCCTTTACTCGCCACAATAACACCATCCCCGCGTGCGTCATTTTTGGGTAAAAGAGCCATCCCAAGGGGTCCACGAATGGAGGACTTATCCCAAAACATCGTAGCTCGATCCTCGCGACCATCGCCGTCGGTGTCTGTCACAAGTTGAATGCGGCCATCATATCCCAGTGCGACCAAAGTGCCATCGTGTCGGTATCTAAGGTTGTTTTGATTGCGCAAATTAAGGGGTAATTCCTCCACCGTGAATCCCGGAACAAGCATCTGGACGGCTGGAGCGTTTTTCACCGTCTCGAGAGCGTGACCACTGCTTCCAGAGGCGAGAATATTGAGTGCGGGGGTGCGTGCAAAAAGGCTTTGCTCGACGGAGATACGTTCGGCATCCGTCAACGCGCGATCGTAAAACAGGATGGCCGCAATATCGCCGTGGAATGATCCTTGAGCATGTGTCGCTTGGCTTGCGTCGTTGGAATAGATACGCCCGCCGATCACCATCTCATCAAGTCCAATCATCGATTCTTTCCTAGCGTGAGTCGCCAATCGAACCCCATCGATATAAACCTCATTTCCTTGCGATCCCACGGTTGAGCGCACGGTGAACACATGGAACTCTTGAAAGTACAACCCAGCCTTAAATTGTTTCCCTGACTCTAGAAAGTTGTGGAACCCAACACTGCCGGCGGTTTCGACATTGAGCACGCTGACCGCTTTCGTAGAATCGGGACCTTGATCCAAATTGAGGCCGCTGGTGTAATCATTTTTTCCCTCCGCAGCCGTCGCAAACATTCCGGTAAACCCACCGGCATTCCCACTCGGTGCTGCGAGTATAAATAGAGTGACGGCGCGGGCATTTCGTCGTGAGCCCGAAATCGCGAGAAAATCGTCCTTACCATCGAACCTGACAAACGATTCAGTGTCATCCATCCGCATCACAGGACGACCCGTGACCCAAGGTTGCACAGCCTTGACGGAAACGTTTGCTGTGTTCAGCCATCGGTCGAGGGAGACTCCGTTGCCAAGGGGTGGTAATTCAGCGGTTTTACGAAGACCCGTTTGGTGGGCGGCGTCCAGATGGAGGATCAATCCATCTTTGACGGAAATCTCACCACCAAAAGTCGTAGATACGCCTAAGCATAATGCAAGGAGTAGGTTTTTCATGGTGTTAGAATGGACATTTGAATCCGTTCCATCAAGCAATCTGAAGCCGCCATCAGAAAACAGGCATAACGGTGGGCTATTATTCTGTTTTACTGTATTAGCTTCCTCGTCTTAAATCTCGGCATGCGATCCCTCATCAGTAGAATTGCACTGACCTGTCTTCTAGGTAGCTCCATCCTCCATATTTCGGGCGCACCCCAATCAAAATCCAAGCAGCCGAATATTGTTTTTCTCATGTCGGATGATCACGCGGCACATGCCTTGAGTGCCTATGGCAGTGTCATCAATAAAACACCCAACCTTGACCGGATTGCGAACGAAGGAATGCGTTTTGATCGGTGTTTTGCTGTCAATTCTATCTGCACCCCGAGTCGTGCTACGATATTGACTGGCAAATACTCCCATATCAATGGGGTGCCCGTTTTTAATCGGTTCGATGGTTCACAGCCGACAGTGGCAAAGCACCTCCAATCTTCCGGGTATTACACGGGCATGATTGGTAAATGGCATCTGGGGAGCGATCCGACAGGTTTCAATAAATGGACCATCTTACCAGGGCAGGGGGCTTATTTTAACCCTGATTTTCTCGCGCCTGAAGGGCGAAAAAAAATCGAGGGTTACACGACCGATATCATCACCGATCTCGCCATTGATTTTTTAAAAAATAGACCCAAGGATCAACCGTTCTTTCTGATGTGCCACCACAAGGCGCCGCATAGGCCTTGGGAACCGGACGCCAAACACAAGGCGATGTTTGCTAATAGAACGATTCCCGAACCCGCTACATTGCGCGACAACTACGCGTCACGAAGCGATGCATTGCATGAAAATCAACAACGCGTGTTTGATGACCTCACCCGCAGCGATTTGAAACTCGTTCCACCTTCCGATCTCAAGGGCCCCTCTCTAAACCAATGGCTCAACACGAAGCCTAAGGAGGTCGAGATCACCGTGAACGGTCAGAAAAAAACGCTGACAGGCGAAACCTTGAACCAATGGAAATACCAACGATACATGCAGGACTATCTCGCCTGCATCCAATCTGTGGACGACAATGTGGGACGATTACTCGATTGGTTGGATTCCAATGGATTAAGAGAAAACACGATCGTGATCTACACCTCCGACCAGGGATTTTTCCTCGGTGACCACGGGATGTATGACAAGCGTTTCATGTATGAGCCCTCCATCAAAATGCCCTTCATAGTGAGGTGGCCGGGAGTCATCAAGCCAGGCTCTGTGGAGAAATCATTGGCCATCAATCCGGATTTTGCACCTACCTTTATGGAAGCATCTGGATTGTCCGTGCCAAAGGATATGCAAGGGAAGAGCTTGGTTCCATTGATGAAAGGCGAGCATCCCCCCGATTGGAGAACCAGTTTTTACTACCGTTACTATCATGATCCAGGAAACCACAACACCCGTGCCCATTACGGCGTGCGCACCGACACTCACAAATTGATCCACTATTGGAAAAAAGATCAGTGGGAACTATTCGATCTGAGCACGGATCCAAATGAACTACGCAATCTCTATGGCGATCCACAGCAGCAGCCCACAATCGCGAAGCTCAAAACAGAACTCTACCGTCTCAAAACAGAATTAAAGGACGACGATACGACGGCCGATAAATTCGCTGACCAAGGGGTGGACGGTCCGTTCCCTGACAAAAAACGTAATGAACCGAATCTGTGAAAATCGATGCAAGATAAGAGTCTAATTAATCAGATTGGAAAAGTTTGGCGTTGGATTTTTCCGGTCGTCTCGCTGGTTGGTTTTTTCCAGGGTGCCACCCTTTGGGCTGCGACCCGACCCAACATCATCGTGATCCTTGCGGATGATTTAGGCTATGGAGACCTCAGTTGCTACGGTCATCCAACTATTCGAACCCCGAATTTGGATCGCATGGTGGCTGAAGGCATGCGTTTTACGGACTTTTATTCAGCGGGTGAGGTGTGTACCCCCAGCCGAGCTGCATTGTTGACGGGGCGTTATCCCGTGCGAAGCGGCATGGCTCACGATCAATTTCGCGTCCTACGCCCACGATCCAAAGGCCATCTTCCAGCTCAGGAAATTACCCTCGCAGAAAAACTTAAGGCAGGTGGATATGCCACGGGTCTAATTGGAAAATGGCATCTCGGCGTTTGGTCGATCAATCCTGCAGCACATCCCATGAGGCATGGATTTGATTCGTTCTTTGGATTGCCCCATTCCAACGATATGAACCCCGCGATGGGATCCCCGAAGGGAGCACTTCGTCTCCCCGATCAAGAGGCGGCATGGTGGAATGCTCCCCTTTATCGCAATGAGGAAATCATCGAACGACCGGCAGACCAAACACAATTGACCCGACTCTATACCGAGCAGGCGCAACGGTTCATTCAATCCAATAAGAACAAACCATTTTTCCTCTACATCGCGCACACATTTCCCCATGTGCCGTTATTCGCATCGAAAAAATTTCGCGGCACAAGTCGGCGTGGGGTTTACGGCGATGTGGTTGAAGAACTCGACTGGAGTGTAGGACAGGTTTTGGCAACGTTGCGTCGTGAACGATTAGCCGAAAACACGCTCGTGTTTTTTACGAGCGACAATGGTCCTTGGCTTATCATGGATCAGCAGGGCGGATCTGCTGGCTTATTACGCGACGGCAAAGGCAGTACTTGGGAAGGTGGAATGAGGGAACCGGGAATCGCCTGGTGGCCTAGCAAAATCAAGGCCGGAGTCATTAACACAAACGTCGCTAGTATGCTCGACATTTTTCCCACCGCGCTTCATCTCACCGGAGAGAGTCTCCCCAAGGATCGCCTGATTGATGGTCTGGATATCACCGCAACCTTGCTGAAGGGTGAGGACATCCCTAAGCGCACGATTTTCTTTTATCGTGGCACCCGGATTTTTGCCGCACGCAAAGCACAATGGAAGCTCCATGTCCTCACACAAGCCAGTTACAATCAGCCCAAACCTGAACCCCGTAATCCACCGCTCCTGTTCGATCTCAATACGGATCCCGGGGAGCATTTTAATATTTCCACGAATCACCCCGGGGTGGTTGCGGACATTCTAAACGAAATCAAAACTCATCAGTCCACCGTCATAGCAACCCAATCGCAGTTAGAAGAAGTGAGTCTCCTTGAGGAATCCACGCCCAGTAAATAAAGGTATTTTTGAAACCCTGAAAATCTCGTTTTCCATGAATCGTCGCTTTGGATCATTTGTATTTGGAACTCTAAGTCTGTTGATGACGCTGCTCTCGGCAACGGGTGCTCTGGCGGAGTCTAGGTTTGCGGAAAAAGGTAAAGACCGCCCCAATTTCCTGCTTCTACTTTCGGATGATCAAACATTTCGAACTCTAGGTTTGTTGAACGAATTGGAAATCAAAACCCCCAATTTAGATCGATTGGCTCAACGCGGCATGGTGTTCACGCATTGCTTTAATCAGGGCGGTTGGAGTGGTGCCGTTTGCATCCCTAGCCGCACCATGTTGAACACCGGCCGCACGCTTTGGAACTCTCGGGGAACCAACGCCGGTGCCATCGCAACAAACACGGCACTTTGGGGGCAGACCCTCGGGCAGGCCGGTTACGACACTTACATGGTCGGCAAATGGCATTTGCCTGATGCGGCTTTGAAACGAAGTTTCAACACCCTCGGACCTCTGACCGGTGGCTTTTTGGCATCCACCCCCACCGAAGGTCCCGCCTATCATCGACCCGCGAAGGGCAATCCATGGAGACCAGAAGATCCCAAGTGGAAAGGTCATTGGATCGGTGATGGGGACAAAAAAGTGCATAGTTCCGAGCATATCGCCGACTCAGCTATCGGGTTTTTGAAGGCCAGAAGTCCCAAAAAACCAGCTCCATTTTTTATGTATGTCGCCTTCAATGCCCCGCACGATCCAAGGCAGGCTCCAAAGAAAATTTTAGACCTTTATCCACTGGAAAAAATAAAACTGCCCCCCAATTTCCTTCCCCGACACCCCTTCCTTATCGAATCCAATATGCAGGGTAGGGATGAAATCTTGGCCCCCTATCCGCGCACACCCAATGTCATCCGTGTCCACTTGCAGGAATACTACGCCATCATCTCCCACCTCGACGCTCAGATCGGGCGCATCCTCGATGCCCTTGAAGCAAGCGGCGAGTCCTCCAATACCGTTGTCATTTTTACATCCGATCAAGGACTCGCCGTCGGACAGCATGGGTTGATGGGGAAACAAAACCTCTACGATCATTCCCTTCGCATGCCGTTCATTATCGCAGGGCCCGGTATTCCCCGTGGCAAAAGGAGCGCGGCTCTTTTCAACATGCAGAGCTTGTTTGCAACCACCTGTGAAATGGCCGGTGTGGTCACCCCGACTACCGTGCAATTCCCAAGCATCGTGCCGATCCTCACAGGCGCAAAATCACAACTCCATACCGCCCTCTACGCCGCCTTTTTGGATCGGCAACGCTCTATCCGCACTGAGGATTGGAAACTCATCCGCACACCCCACCAGGGCAGAGTGCAACTCTTCAACATCAAACAAGATCCATGGGAGAAAAACAACCTAGCCACAGATCCCCGACATGCACCGGTTCTAGAAGATCTCGACGCTCAACTGCGCGAGTTGATGAAGGAAATGAACGATCCCCTGTCCGTGGACAAACGGTTATCTGGGAACGCGCCATCAGAGTTCCACACCCTCACGACCCCATGGGCGGTTTCCTCAAGCAGGGCGGGAGCGTTGGCGGATGAGTAAACTTTCTACTCCAACAAAAAACAATCGAATGGGTTTCCGAGCAAGGTTGATGGTTGTGGTATTCACGAGCGTGGTCACAGCGGTGGCATTTTACCTCATTCGCTCTTCTCTTCCCATTTCTCCAATCGTGGAGTTGACGTTGACTGTCCCCAACACCGTTCCGCCTTCCCACGCTCCACCGGCGGGCATGGTGTGGATCCCCGGCGGAGAATTTTCGATGGGTATGGAAGATCCGACCGCCATGGATTGTGGGGGTCCCGACGGAATGGCGGATGCGCGTCCAATTCATCGTGTTTACATCGATGGATTTTGGATGGACCGCACCGAAGTGACCAACGAAGAGTATCGTCAATTCGTCCACGCCACCGGCTATGTCACCGTCGCAGAACGCATTCCCCGGCAGGAAGATTTTCCAGACGCTCCTCCCGAAAACTTGGTGCCCGGTTCCATTGTTTTCACGCCGACACCCGAACCTGTGCCATTACAAAACCATTTTCTCTGGTGGGAATATGTGAAGGGATCCAGTTGGAGTCATCCGACGGGAAAGGATTCGACTTTGGAAGGTCGCGAGAATTTTCCTGTGGTGCATATTGCCTATGAAGATGCGGTCGCCTACGCCACTTGGGCTGGTAAACAATTGCCCACCGAGGCCGAATGGGAATTTGCAGCACGGGGTGGATTGTCAGGTCAACCCTACGGCTGGGGCAAAGATTTGAAACCCAACGGCAAATGGATGGCCAACATTTACCAAGGTCAATTTCCTATGCGAGGCTCGGCAGACGATGGATACGTTGGCATCGCGCCGGTATCCCAGTTTCCGCCCAATCCTTACGGGTTACATGACATGGCTGGCAATGTTTGGGAGTGGTGTGCTGACCTCTACCACCCTGATTATTATGCCACAATCGCCGCCTCCAGTGCGGTGATACGCAATCCACAGGGTCCTTCGGTCAGCTTTGATCCCGCCGAGCCTAGTGCCTCAAAACGCGTTCATCGCGGCGGTTCGTTCCTCTGCTCCGATCAATATTGCACCCGCTACATGGTCGGTTCGAGAGGCAAGGGGGAAGTGTCCACGGGCAGTGATCATCTCGGATTTCGGTGTGTGAAACGGCTCCGTTAAATCGCTGCGACACCAGATTGAACTGTTCCTTGAAATTGGGTTCTCGCTTGCGGTCTTTCCTGTGCAGGTTATCAATATCAAACCGAGAATGTTCTGACCTTCAATCTTATGTCTGCAACGAAGTCCAAGCCCGTCAATATCTCTAAAGTTCTTTCCATCATCATGGGGGGCGGTCAGGGAACCCGGCTCTTTCCGTTGACGCGTGAACGCTCGAAACCTGCCGTTCCCCTAGCAGGAAAATATCGCTTGGTGGATATACCCATTTCCAATTGCATCAATTCAGGGATGCGTCGCATTTATCTGCTGACCCAATTTAATTCAGCTTCGTTGCATCGCCACATTTCCCAGTCCTACAAATTTGACCACTTCAGTGGCGGCTTCGTGGAAATCCTCGCCGCAGAACAATCTTTCAAGGACACCTCTTGGTATCAGGGCACCGCCGACGCTGTTCGCAAAAACCTGGTTCATTTTCTGAACCACGATTTTGAATACGCATTGATCCTTTCGGGAGATCAACTTTACCGGATGGATTTCTCAAAAATGGTGCAACAGCACGCCGCCTCTCGTGCCCATTTGACCATTGCTACCTTGCCCGTCCCCCGAGACCAAGCCGGAGCCCTCGGCATCATGCAGATCGACAAAGAATCCCGCATCACACGGTTCGTCGAAAAACCCACCGATCCGGATGTCCTCGCCTCCCTACGGATTCCCCAGGATTTCAAGGCGGATCTCGACCTCGAGCCCGACAGCGAACAATACCTAGCCTCCATGGGTATTTACATTTTCAACCGCGACATCCTCCTTCAACTCCTAGACAACGATAAACCTGATTTTGGAAAAAACATCATCCCAGAGGCCATCCAATCGCATCGTGTCGTGTCCTATATTTACCAAGGCTATTGGGAGGACATCGGAACCATCCGCTCCTACTTCGAGGCCAACCTGAATTGTACCACCGAATTGCCCGCATTCGATTTTTTCGACATGCAGGCTCCTATCTTCACCCGTCCCCGTTTTCTTCCCGGATCCAAGATCAACGGCGCCGAGATCGACCATGCCATCATTGCCGACGGGTGCATTATCAATCATTGCCATATCGAACATTCGATCGTGGGTGTCCGATGCATTGTTGACACCGGTTCCCACATCCATCGATCCATTCTCATGGGGGGCGATTATTTTGAGTCCCAAGCAATGATCAAAACAAACGAAGATCAGGGACGACCTAAAATTGGAATTGGAAAAAACACCCGCATCGAAAATGCGATCATCGACAAAAACGCACGCATCGGGGATAACTGCGTGATATCCCCACAAGGAAAACCGGAAAACCTAGATCACGAACTTTACTACATTCGCGATGGAATCGTCATCATTCCCAAGAATGGAGTCGTGCCTCACGGTACGATTATTTGACCTCTGTCGGAATTTGGATCAAAGAACGGGGCACATTATTTTTTGCGCGTTGACCGTTCTTGCATCCACACAACATCCTTGTTGTTGCCTTGCGCCCCGCCCAGCTTGCCGATCGGTACTTTTGTTCTTGGATCCAGCCATTTTTTAATCTCGGCGTGACCGTCGGCAAACGACAACCCCCCCGACTTATTGTGATAACTCGCCGGAACATCTGGCATCGTTGTGCCCGCCGGATTCGGGAAACCCTCCATCACCACCACAAAAAAACCATCGTTGATGCTATCCTCCCGTTCGTCGAGTAGCACAAAGGTTCCTGTGGGTCCTGGGACAACCATATGGCTGAGTTTCGTGTATACTTTCCAAGCAGGTCCCCAACCCCCGTCCGTCCCGGAATTACCCCCCACCCAGATATTCATCGACATGCTTCGCACCCGTGGCACTTTTTTCTTCTCCGCATTAGTTGTCATGCTTTTGTCCCCGGGGCATTTCCAGATCGGTTTGTTCCGACCCGTGTAGGTGGCTAATGGACTTTGATCCAGATGCTTCGTATTCCAATTGTCTGGGTTGCTCGTGCCCAAATCTAATATCCCCTGAACCCACGCTCCATCACTCGTGTTCCCATTCACATCCCCCGCATACGCAAATGGAATCGAATCGTTGTTATCCGTGGCATACATGCCCCAACCAAATAAAAGTTGCCGGTGGTTGCTCATGCACATCATCCCTTGAGCCTTGCTCTTAGCCTTGCCCAATGCCGGTAACAACATACCCGCAAGGATGGCAATAATCGCGATCACAACCAATAATTCGATCAGCGTGAATCCTCCGCTCACTTTGCGATTCGACAGGATGGATCTGGACGTATGATACATCATAGAAATCGGGGTTTTTTACGTGTGGTTTCGTTTAGAATGCATCCGCATTGAACTGAAGTAAACAAGATAATAATTGCATTAATGATTTTTTTTGCTGCTTCCTCGACGGAGATCACAATGGGTTATAAGCTCTAAAAATGTTCAGTCTTGAACAGGCTCAGAATCGCTTGCTGGAGTCCATACCTCACCTAGGTTGTGAGGAAATCTCTCCAGCACATGCTTGGGGGCGGGTGTTGGCCGCAGACGTGATTGCGCCCTTAAGCCTTCCGCCGTTTGACAATTCAGCCATGGATGGTTTCGCCGTGCGGAGCCAAGATGTCATCCACGCATCCCCTTCGACGCCGGTCACACTTCGAGAATTGGGGGTCATCGCTGCCGGAGATACGCCTAGCCTTCAGGTTCATCCGGGGACTTGTGTGCGTCTGTTCACCGGTGCTCCGTTGCCTCTTGGCGCGGATGCTGTCGTCATGCAGGAAGATACGTGTCAGGGCAACAATGCTATCCATGTATTGGATCCAGTTAAACCGTGGGAAAATGTTCGATTCCAAGGTGAGGATATTCGGGCTGGGCAAACCTGTCTTTCTTCCGGACGGCGACTCGACTCGACTGCCCTTGGATTGATCGCCGGATTTGGCTTGGAAAAGGTGACTGTCCATCGGCGGCCCCGGATCACGCTTTTGGCAACAGGCGAGGAACTCAGGGAGGCAGGCCATCCACTTCTCCCCGGTCAGATTTATGAGAGCAATCGACTGATGATAGCGTCGATACTCGAAGCCGTTGGAGCCGTCTGCCACATTGCGCCTGTTGTGCCGGATAACCTAGCGGCGACACAAAACGCCTTGCTGGATGCATTTGCTACCTCGGACGCTGTCGTGACTTCAGGAGGGGTGTCCGTCGGAGAACGGGATCATGTTAAAGCTGCGTTTGCACAAATCAGTGGTGAACTGGACCTATGGAAAGTTGCCATCAAACCGGGTAAACCGTTTGCATTCGGAAGGTTTCAGAACAAATTGTTATTCGGATTGCCTGGGAATCCGGTTTCGGCTTTTGTCACCTGCATGATTTTAGTTCGTCCCGCCATCTTGCAATATCAACGGGCGCGACAGGTGCACTTGCCGCAGTTTGATGCGGTGGCGGGAGAGCGGTTTGAAAACCGAGGCGATCGACGCCATTTTGTTAGGGTTCGATTTGATGATCACCGAAAAGTCGTGAGTTCCGGCACCCAAGCCTCCCACTTTATGAGTTCACTGGCTACAGCAGAAGGTCTGATAGACCTAGCACCCCAATCTACAGTCGAGCAAGGAGAGTCGCTGAGAGTATCAGTATTCTGATGCGGACGAAGGAGGAATCCGGGCAGAAACCCAGTTCACAATTGACGCTTCGGAAAATCTAAAACGAACGGCTTAGGCTGGTTTTTAAAGGTCGAGATCGCCGGGGGCGTCAATAAATTGCCAGGCACAGCAGGGGAGGTGATGCGGTTCCCTAACGATTCAGCCAAGCTGACCTCGGAAGGTGGGCGGATAAACGATGGCACCGTTGACATCAAGGGCTGAGATGGGGAGAGGCTTCCTTTGCCCAAAGGCGAACCAAGTCCGATGGAGAATGTTTGGAACGGGTTGGACTCTTGTCGTGTCAGATCCTTCGCCGTGTTGACCGGGTCAAAAACCCCCGAAACTGAAGGGGTGATATTCCTTGGTTGGATCATTTGCTGAAAATCAACATCGTGAGCCTCCATCATCCGTTTCTTTTCCGCTATCTTCCCAGCATCGTTATCATCGGACAACGAACGCGCTGAAAAATCAAACTTACGCCAACTGGCATTTTCTTGTAATCGATCGTCTGCTCCGAACATCCGGTTGGCAGGATTGAGATAGTTTTGAAGATGCGAGTGCGTCGAATCATCGCTTTTCTCCCGAGGATCCGCTGAAATCGACAGGTTGCGCGATTTTATCTCGGTTGATTCATCGTCCGTCTCGGTCTCATCCTCGAATTCGCCTTCCTGCACTTCCGAATCTTCGCCAGATTTTGATTTTGTTTTGCTTTGCGTGGATCGAGATTTCGTCGTTTTTTCCTCGCGCGATTCCCAGTAACTTTCAATCGCACCCTTACGAACCGCATTTCCTAACTCAAATTTCCCGGATTCTCGCACCCCCAACCGTTCTTCCATGGAGGTGGACTTGTCCGATTGGGGGCGAAACATCCAGTTCTTCTTCTGGTCGAAATAATCCTCCAACTTGCGGCTAAGGTTCGGATTAATCGGTTGGATGCTGGGCGGTGAGACTTCTACCGATGAAAAATCGGGGGTTCCACTTTTCCGGATGAAATTAAACCGCCTCGCGATATCTGCCGATGTGGTTTCCGGTCGTGAGTCCTCAGATTTACCCGAACTATCAGAGAAAATAATCTTATCCGCCGATAGATTCCACATGCTGGAGGCAATCGTGATCACACCACAGGCTATACGAGCAAGCCTGATAGCAACGTCCTTTTGGGAGTTATTTACCATCGCAAGACCTAACTTCTAAACCCTAACCCGACACCCGTCAAAGGAAAGATTCGGCATAAATCGGGTCGAGGCGGGACGGGCAGCTTCAACCTCTTCCATTTCGTCCGAATCATTTTTTCCGATC
The DNA here is from genome assembly GCA_945867235.1 of Akkermansia muciniphila. Lineage (GTDB taxonomy): Bacteria > Verrucomicrobiota > Verrucomicrobiia > Limisphaerales > SXQI01 > SXQI01. The sequence goes on along the minus strand of CAMBHS010000016.1, from coordinate 4,930 downwards.
TGCAATACGATAAAGATTCTCTGCAGTCCGTATGAATAATGAGTCGTCCGCCGCCGCACACGACGCGAGCGAGCGTTCCTCCAAGGGATTCGTCGCGAGAACCTCGAAAGTTTTACCTAACTTAATGACCGTGCCCACACCTTCCTCGCTTTGCATATATATCCTTTCGCCAGCCAAGAAGGGGGAGGCGGAATGGTTTCCCCCAACGCGCTCCTGCCAATGAACCTTGCCAGTTTTGGCATCAACACAACTCGCGATTCCTCCATCAGAAACCATATAAAGCTCCTCTCCGGCCAACAGAAGTGACGGCGTATTGGGTGCTCCTTTGGTCAGGTTCCAAGCCACATGCGTTTTCGTGACATCGCCCTTCCCATCCGGACGGATAGCGATCACGGTGGGACGATCGAATCCCGTTGCGATAAACAACAGTCCTTGTCCAAAAACTGGCCGAGGCACGACAGAATACCCTTCTCCATACGTCACTCGCCAAATTTCGTGACCATCTTTCGGGTCAAGTGCGGACACCACACCGCTACCTGGAGTGATGATTTGTTTCTTTCCTTTGACCTCAATCACAAGGGGTGTTGCGAACGAAAACTTCTTTTTCGCCTCACTCTCCCGAGCAACTTTCCAAGCAACATTGCCGGTTTTTGCATCCAACGCCACCACGAAAGGCTCGCTCGCTCCGTCGATGCTGAAGACAATTTTCCCTTCACACCAAACCGGCGACCCACCACTCCCGTGGACCGGGGAATACTTGAGCGTGTTATTACGCCAAAGGATCTTTCCGTTGAAATCTAAACAGGCCGTTCCATGATGACCAAAATGCACAAATATTTTCCCTTGATGCACTAACGGGGTAGGGCTGGCGTAACTATTTTTATTATGCAATGACCCGGTCTTCGTTTCTGCTGTTGGAAAAATTTCTGAGTTCCAAAGTTCCTTACCACTTTTCGCATCCAAGCAAAGAGTTCTTAACGAAGGGGCTTCTGTTCCATCGGAGACAGCCGTCGAGAGAAACACCTTGCCTTCAACCACCACGGGAGAGGACCAACCCAAACCGGGAATCGGTTGTTTCCAGATCACATTCTCATTTTTCGACCAGCGGAGAGGTAAATGTGAGCCATCGGCGTGGCCTTGTCCGGTCGCACCCCTGAATTCAGGCCAATCATTCGCAAGGGACAACCCGGCACCACATGCCAAGGTCAAGAGGCAAGCAATTGGATATTTCATAGAGTGAAATACGCTGCCGTTCATTCAGGAAAACCACAATGCCAAATCGAAAAAAAATTTGCGGTTTGGAATTGAGTCTTGAATTAATTGACGATTCCAGTCATCCAAGGAGGATCATGAAATCCATGAAACTCGGTTCTCTCGCACTTATACTGCTTCTCGTGTCCGCCCCTTTTGCATTAGGAGCCGATAAAGAACCTGCGATCATCAACCCAGGTCCCACTCCATCAGATGCGATTGTGCTTTTTAGCGGCAAAGATATTTCACAATGGAAAAATGACAAAGGAGCAGACGTTCAATGGAAGCTACTACCGGATGGATCGATGGAGGTTAATGGCTCGGGAAGCATTCAAACCAAGGAAGAGTTCGGAGATTGCCAACTTCACATTGAATGGGCCACCCCTTCCGAGGTTAAAGGGGATAGCCAAGGTCGTGGCAACAGCGGGGTGTATTTCCAAGGTCGTTACGAGATTCAGGTTCTTGATTCCTACAACAATAAAACCTACTTCATTGGACAAGCGGGTTCTTTCTATAATCACTTCGCCCCTTTAGTGAACGCCTCCCGAAAGCCAGGTGAGTGGCAGACTTATGACATCATTTTCCATACTCCCAAAGCAACTGCAGACGGAAAATCCGTTACCCCTGGTTCCTTCACGGTCTTGCATAATGGTGTTTTGATCCAAGATCATATCGAGGTCAAAGGAGATGCTACAACGGCCGCCAAATTCTCGGGCGTCGCCCCTAAAGGTCCTCTCATCCTGCAGGATCATGGGAACCCTGTGCGTTACCGGAATATTTGGATCAGGAAACTTTGACCCAAGACGCTTGGGTTCCAAAAGGTGGATCAATTTGAAGAGTGCCTCCAGAAGGCTAATGGAAATCAGCCGGAGTCAAGGAACGGATAATGAACCGAAGTTGGTTCGGTTTTCGTTTGACCCCAGCGGAACATCCTCGCTAGGATTCCGGACTTACAAATCGAAATAACGACTTATGTTTCAAGATATCCGGCGCCATCAGAAATGGCTTTGGGTGGTGATCAGCAGTGCAGTGATCATCAGCTTTGTGGTTTACTTCAACCCGAACCAACAATTCGCCAATAACGGTGATGGTTCAACCACCGTGGGCACCATCTACGGCACTCCCTTAGAACGCTCCGATTATCTTGCGGCTTACCGAGAGGCGGAATTGCGTTACCTATTCAGCTACGGAGAATGGCCGGGACGCGACGAGGTTTCTCGCCAGATGCGCCCGGTGGAGCGCGAGACTCGCAACCGTCTGGTATTGATTCGCAAATTAAGCGATTACAACATCAAGGTTCCCGATGCAGCAGCTGCGGCTTGGATTACCGAAGCGTTCGCAGGCAAGGAGAACAAAGTTTTCCGTAAGGAAGATTTGGATCTATTCGTTAAAAACAATCTGACCCCTCGTGGGATGCAGGCTGAAGACTTTTTTCGGTTCGCACGCAACGAAGTTGGCATTCAACACCTGATCAACGTCGCAGGATTGGCTGGACGCCTCGTAACTCCCCAAGAAGCTGAGCTCACTTATCGCTTGGAAAACGAACAGCTGGAAACTCAGGTTGCGTTATTTGCGCTCAGCAATCAACTCGCCAAGGTCAAGATCGACGCGACTGCACTCGCAGTCTTTTACACCAATCAGGCTGCAAATTACCGCATTCCTGAACGCGCCCAAGTTTCTTATGTGACTTTTGGAGGCAGTAATTATCTGGCACAAGCTGATCAAAAAATGGCTCAAGATACGAATTTGAATCAAATGATCGATCAGGTTTACCTGCAACGGGGAACTAATTTTTATATGGGGACCAACGGTCTAGCCCTCGATGCGGCAGCCGCAAAGACCAAGATTAAGTCTGAGCTTCGCAATCGGTTTGGTCTGATCGAAGCACGCCGTCTTGCGACAGAGTTCGCCTCCCAACTTCTCGATATGAACGAGAAGAAGGATGTGTCCAACCTTGAAAAACTGGCTGAGTCGAAAGGACTTCTCGTCTTGAAATCCGAAGCGTTTTCTCAAGATTCCAGTCCCCGCGGCATGAAGGTTCCAGCGAAATTTGCTACCACGGTTTTCCAACTTACCCCGGACGAACCATTCATTGAAGAACCGGTGGTCGGTGAGGACGCTGTTTTTGTCGTCGGGTTGAAAGCCCGTTTTCCCAGTGAACTCCTTGTGTTCGACGTCATCAAGACCCGAGTGACTGAGGATTACCGCCGGTCCCAAGCGCAAACTCTTATTCGCACCGCTGGCACCACTTTTGCCGCAGCCGTCACGAACGGGCTCGCCCAAGGAAAGTCTTTCCAAGACCTCTGTAAACAACACGATGCCACCTGGGTGAAAGTAAGTCCCTTCAGCCAATCCACACGCACAGTTCCTGAGTTGGACTTCCGTAATGATCTTTCCTTGGTTAAAAACGCTGCCTTTCCATTGGGAACGAATCAAGTGAGCACGTTCACTTCATCGCGTGACGGTGGGTTCGTTGTTCACCTAGTGAAGCGGTTGCCTGCGGCTGAGGTGATGGTTAAGGCAGAATTGCCGGGTCATCTCGCGACCATGCGCAAATCACGCCAACAGGAAGCCTTTTACGATTGGCTACAAAAAGAAACCGCCATTGCCAAGTTGCAACTGGCTGGCGAATCGCAGGATCAATAATATTTCGTGCCTCTGCACCTACGAGAGACCCCTTTCTGGGGTCTTTTTTATTGGTTTAGCAGGATTATTAAGGCACAGTCAAAATTATGGCGGCCAACATTATCAAACTATCGTTCTCGGCGACTAAAGAGTTCTGGAAGATCCCTGTGATCTTTGAGGATGAATTTTTGTTAGCTATAGAAAAGCCCTCTCTCCTGCTGGTTTCCCCAGACCGTTGCGATCTGGATCGTCCCAACTTGATGACTTTGCTTCATCGGGATATTGGACGAAAAGCACCATGGTCAATCGCTCGGGGGATCACCTATCTAGCCAACACTCATCGGCTCGATTTTGAAGCTAGTGGCGTTCTCCTATTGGCTAAGGTCAAGTCCGCCTTGGTCAATATTGCCAATCAATTTGGCATCGATAATAACCACAAAACATTTTGGGCCCTAGTGGAAGGAGTGCCGACAGAGGACGAGTTCACTGTGCACGGGAAAATTGCTGCCCATCCATTACGGTTGGGGCAAATGCATATCGATGATAAACGAGGCAAAAACGCCACAACCCATGTTAAGGTGCTGGAACGATTTCAACGGCACGCTTGGATCGAGTGTCGCCCCACCACGGATCGAACCCACCAGATTCGATTACATTTGCAGTCTGCTAAATTCCCTTTAATGGGCGATTCTCTTTATGGTGGGCATCAACTGTTGCTTTCCAAACTCAAGCATGATTTCCGTTTGAAGCCGGGTCACGTTGAAAACCCTCTGATTTGTCGCGTTGCACAGCATTTGACCTGTTTAAACGTGACCCATCCTGGAACGGGTCAAGCGTTGGAAATAACTTCTCCGCTCCCGCATGATTTTGCTGTTTCCCTAAAATACCTGCGAAAACTTACGCCCTTCTCGATGTGACCTCTCCCTCTAAGAAATCGCTGATTAAAGCCGGCAGAAAATGGTTAGAAATGAACCCGACGCAAACGCAATTCTCTTTGAACCGTGCAGCGTCCAGAAAGCAATTTCCTATCAATTGTTCTTTTCATGGCCAGTGG
>CAMBHS010000015.1 GCA_945867235.1 Akkermansia muciniphila | reverse complement strand
ATCCTAGGAATTGACCCCTCGTTGAGAGGGACGGGTTACGGGGTGATCAGACTATCGAAACCCCATCCGGAGTCATTGGCTCACGGAACGATCACTTGCCCACCTAAATGGCTTCCCTCGCGTTGCCTGCTTCAGATCGCGACGGAATTACGGGCTGTGATCCAGAAGTATCATCCGACGGTCTGTGCGATAGAAGGGCTTTTTTTTGCGAAAAATGTTCAATCCGCACTGATCATGGGCCAAGCTCGTGGAGCCTGCATGGTTGCTGCTGCCGAGGGGGGCATGGAGATTTTTGAAATACCTCCTCGAAAAATGAAGCTCGCCATGGTTGGCTTTGGAGGGGCGCAAAAATCAGCGGTGAGCCAAATGGTGAAGCGGATGCTTAATCTGGAGGAACTTCCTGATCCCGATGCGGGTGATGCGTTAGGCCTCGCGCTCACATTAGCGCAGGAAACAGGGAGATACTCGCTCGCGACTCCCAAACAAATATAAAAAACTGTGATCACTTTTTTGCACGGGGAACTTGTTGAAATCCTGCCGACTCAGATCACGGTGGAAGTCCACGGTGTGGGTTATGAGGTATTGATTCCTCTTTCTTCCTATGACCGACTTCCGAATGCGGGACAGGAGATCAAGATACTCATCCACATGGCCATCCGTGAGGACGCCCATATTTTGTATGGCTTTATGTCGTCTCAGGAACGGGAACTGTTCCGATTATTGATCAACACGGTCAGCGGGATCGGGCCCAAGATCGCCCTAAATATCCTGAGCGGAATGAACGCAACTGCATTCCGGGGTGCTGTGGTGAATGGAGATCATAAGGCACTGTCCCAAATTAGTGGGGTCGGTAAAAAAACTGCCGAACGCATCGTCGTGGAGTTGCGCGATAAATTTGGCGCATCCGCAGGTTGGGAAGCGAGCAGCGCAAAACGAGGATTATCGGACTCGGAACAAAAAATAAATGATGCCGTGCTTGGTCTCATGGCACTCGGATTCAAACAGGTCGAAGCCCACGATACGGTGAAGGCGGTCATTGACAAACTCGGCCCCAACGCCGCATTGGAGGACATTGTGAGAGCCAGTCTGAAGAAGGGATGAAGCCGTGCAATCTTCGCCAACCATTCCAAAACCCGTTTCGGGAGTCGTAATTCCCAACAAGCCTAGGTGGCCGTGGCGATTGATTGCATTTTTCGTCCATGCGATGACAAGAGTCTTCATGGCGACGTGGCGCATCCGTTGGCATGATCCGCATCAAATTTTCAAAAGCCAGGATACGCCTCCGATGATTTTCTGCCTTTGGCATAATCGATTGGCTCTTTCGATGAAGATTTATCGAGGATTCGTGCGGGACCGAAGTCAAGCGCGGGGATTGGCCGCGATGATAAGTGCCAGCAAAGATGGGGGGTTACTGGCGGAAACATTATCCTATTTCGGAGTGACGGCGGTTCGAGGGTCCACAAGTCGCCGAGGCCGCCAGGCATTGCTGGAACTCACACGAATGGCTCGTGATGGCTACGGAATAGCCATTACTCCCGATGGCCCTCGTGGCCCAAAATATGTGGTTCAGGACGGAATCCTTGCACTGTCCCAACTGACAGGTCTTGCGATCGTCCCGACGCGTGTGGAAATTTGCTCAAAATTCTCCCTTCGAAGCTGGGATAATTTCCAAATACCTTGGCCGTTTTCAATAATACACGTGCATTTTGGATCACTATTAAATTTGCCGCGAAATGCTGACCAACTCGAACGGGAGCAAATCCGGGCTCAATTGCAAAAACTGATGGAGGACATTCCCGAATCAAATAAAGAGGCTGCAGCCATGAACCGTCTTTCCTAAATCGGATTGCATTTTAGGGGTGCCGGCTTAGCGTAGCCTCCGTCTGGATTTAAGAATGAGCTCTTCTCAATTCATCAAATGCTTCAACCGAACAGTTATCGCACTGATTGCGATCTTGTTTTTGGCGCCCGTTCAAGGGGTGGAAAAAATTATCCGCAAGCCGATCGTGACTGATTACGGCATTGAGGATTCCCAGTTTACAAATTCCATCAATCACTTGTTACGAGTGCCGTTAATCGGAGGGAATAAAGTCACTGAACTTGTGAATGGCGACGAGTTTTTTCCGGAAATGCTCGATGCCATCCGGAACGCCAAAATTTCAATTACGTTTGAAACTTTTATTTGGCGATCGGGAAAAATCAGTGATCTTTTTATCGAGGCACTAACTCAAAAAGCTCAGGCCGGCGTGGCCGTTCATTGCGTGGTGGATGGGATTGGGCGGCTGGAACTTAAGCACAAAGATAGAAATCGTCTCAAAAAATCGGGAGTAAAATTTGTGACCTTTAACGCGGTTCGCTGGTATAAGCCTTGGGATTGGAATCACCGCACTCACCGCAAGCTTTTGGTGATTGATGGCAAGGTGGGTTTTATTGGCGGTATGTGTATTGCTGATGAATGGACGGGCAATGGCACTTTACGGGATCATTGGCGCGATACTCAATTCAAGGTGGAAGGTCCCGTAGTGGGACAGTTGCAGGGGGTATTTACAGACAACTGGACGCGCACGAAGTCGTCTGTATTGCACGGTAAAAATTATTTTATGGGGCTGCCTCCGCAGGGAGATTTGTTGGCACAGTATTTTCAGAGCGGCCCCTATGACGGCGCGGAAAATGCGAGGATGCTCTATCTGTATTCGATCGCGGCAGCACGAAAGTCCATCCGCATTGCGCACGCCTATTTTGTCCCTGATAATCTTGCGCTAGACATGCTTCTGGAGGCTCGGAAGCGAGGAGTGAAGATCGAGGTGATCGCTCCGGGAGTCATTGACCACAACATTGTCCGGCGGGCGGCGCGTTCGCGATGGGGCAAATTACTGGAAGCAGGGGTTGAAATTTACGAATACCAGCCCTGTAAGTATCACAATAAGATCATGATTGTGGACGACAAATGGGTGACGTGTGGATCGATCAATTTTGATGATCGATCATTCCGGATCAATGACGAAGCCAACCTGAACGTATTTGACGAGGATTTTGCGCGACGACAAATCCGGCTTTTCGATGCGGACAAGGCTCAGTGCAATCAAATCACGTTGGATGAATACAATCGTCGTCCCTGCCACATTAAATTCGCGGAGGCATTCTGCGCTCTTTTTAAGAGTCAACTTTGAACCGGGAACAGTCGTTCGCTAAAGCAGCTCCGGTTGTGTCATCAGAGCCGCGATGCGAGACAACAACCGCCCTGCCCCTCCGCCATCCAGCACGCGGTGATCAAAACTCAGTGTTAGATTAGCTTCCATGGCGGGAATGAATCGTTGCTGGACTTCATCCCAATGCGGCGCGATCCGGCCGGCACCCATGCCGAGCACTAATGTCTGCTCCGGCAGCGGGATGGGGGTGGCCCACGTGAGTCCAAAAGTTCCAAAATTCGTGACCGTCGCTATGGATCCCCCTGTGGCCTCCTTGGGCAATTTGCGCTGGCGGGCAAGGTTCACTAACTCATTGTAACGGGTTACCAAATCTTTCAATAGACGGGTCTCCACACTGCGCAAAACAGGAACCAGCACCCCATCCTCGACTTCTACGGCGAATCCCAGATCGATGGCTGCGGGATGGATCAACTTGTTTCCAACAAGGCGACCCGCAGGCGCGCTGTTTTCATTTAGTGCTATGGCCAATGCCCTTAATAAATAAAGTGCGGGACCTGGCTTCGGATCCAGCGTTTTTCGGTGAGCGAGTAATGCTTCCAGTGACACGGGTAGGGACACGGTCGCCAGAGGGCGAGTCCAACTCCGGCGCATGGCATCTGCCACAGCAACTCGCATCGTGGACGCTTGGGTGGTGCGGTGTTTATCGAGGTTAGACAGGAAAATTTCTAGGTCCTGTATCGTGACACGCCCCCCTGCCCCGCTGCCTGCAATCCCGGATAGATCCGCAGCATGAAGTCCGAGTTCGGCCATGCGTGCCTTCATGCGAGGGGACATGTAACTCGCTCCCGAAGCGTTGGCGGGAACCGGAAGCCCACGCACTGTCGGATCAACAACGCCTGAACGCACCTGGGCGGGTTCCTTGACGACCGCTTCAATCTTGGGAGATACGATTCGAGCCAACACAGGTTCAGCATTGGGACTTGGCTGTGATTGCGCGACCTCCTCGGATACTTGAATCTGTCCTAGCACCGCACCCACGGGGTAGCTTTGATGACAGAGAGCGGATATTTTTCCAATGAAGCCATCGCACGGAGAGGTCACCGTCGTCGTCGCTTTATTCGTCTCGACCTCCATAAGGTTTTGATCGGCCACGACACGGTCGCCTGCCTGGACAAGGATCTGAATGACGGTGGCCTCCGCGATCGACTCGCCGAGTTGAGGCATGACAATGGGGACGTATGACATAACAAGATGGGTTGAGCTAGAGTCTCAAAAGATTACGCACGGCCGCGAGGATACTGTTGGCCGTAGGACGGTGAGCCGACCAGAGGTTAGGGTGATAAGGGATGGGAGTATCTTTGGCATTCAGACGTTGAGGTGGGGCATCCAACAATCCAAATCCTTCGGTGGCAATCCGGGCGACAACCTCCGCTGTAACGCCGCCCCAAGGGAATGCTTCACCAACAACGAGCACTCGTCCTGTCCGCGCCACGGAAGCGATGATCGTGTCTGTGTCGAGAGGTTTGACGGTTCTTAAATCCACCACTTCAACCTCAACTCCTTCTGTGGAGAGTTCCTCCGCTGCGGCGAGTGCCTCATGAACCATGGCACTGTAGGCAACAATCGTCACGTCTCGCCCAGGTCTGGCGATGCGGGCTTTTCCGGCGGGCATTGCTTCGGTGGGCAAACGGTCTGTCTTGAGGTGGTAATAAAGGTATTTGTGCTCGCAGAATATGACGGGGTCATCAATCGCGACGGCTTCGAGCAGCATGCTGTAGGCGTCTTCCACGGTGGCGGGGGTCATGACGATGAGCCCGGGATAATGGGCATAAATGGCTTCCATGCATTGACTATGGAATGGGCCACTGCCCGAGGTGCCACCCGAAGGAAGCCTGATCGTGATCGGGCAAGGCACCTGGGTTCTCCAATAAAGAGTGGCCGCCTGATTGATCACTTGGTTAAACCCCGGCGTCGAAAAATCAGCGAACTGCATTTCGATAATGGGACGCATGCCCTCGATGGCAGCTCCCACTGCGGCTCCAACGATGGCATCCTCACTGATCGGGGCATCCAATACCCGCCCCGGAAATTCTTTAGCCAGACCTTTCGTCGCTTTGAAGGCGCCACCAAAGTCACCCACATCCTGCCCATAGATGAAGACCCTAGGGTCCTCCGCCAAGGCTCTCGCTTGTGCTTCCCGTATGGCTTCCAGATAGGTGATGCTCATGCGAAGGGGTTCGATTGTTTTAATGTGTAGATTACTTTGATCATTTAGACCCTCCCTCAGCGAATCGACCTGTTTGCAAGGCACACCAATTTTCTGTGTAAGGATCAGGGCTGGGTTCTTTTTGCACCAATGCCACGGCTTCCTCAACTGCGCGTTGTGCCGCAGTTCTCCATTGGGATAACTCCTGCTTGGAAGCCCAACTATTCACCAAGAGGTGTTCCTCAGAAAGTTCCAAGCAATCCCGACCGATCTCGGATTCTTTGAGTCGTGGATCGATATAACTGGCGTCATCATGTTCCCCATGGCCGCAGAGTCGCAGCAGCGAAGCCACGACCAACTGAGGCCCATTTCCGGTTCGAGCGAGGGCAACTGCGTGACCTAGCACTTTCAGGCATTCAGCCAGATTGGTGCCATCCACGCTGTGGGGAGTGAACCCATACCCCTGAGCCCGATCGGCCAATGATTTGCAGGCAAATTGACGACTGGTAGGAGTGGAATACGCATATTGATTGTTGGCCACGACCATGACTAAGGGGAGTCGTTCGACTCCGGCTTGGTTCAGACCCTCATGGAATGCGCCTGTCGAAGTTCCACCTTCGCCAAGGCAAGTCGCACCAACAACTCCCTTTTGTCCTTTGAACCGTTTCGCCATCAACACGCCATTCACCACCGAGATCATGGCTCCGAGATGGCTTATCATGGGGAGATACCCGTCGCGGGGACGACCACGATGCACATTGCCATCCCTGCCGCGCATAGGACCCAGAACTGAACCCAAGCAATTCCGCAAGGCTTCCACCACGGTCTCCCCGAATGCAAGCCGTCCCGCCCCGTCACGAATAAGGGGAGCATAGACATCGCCTGTCCTCAAAGAAATGCCGACGGAAACGCTCAAGGCTTCCTGCCCTTTGCCGAGATAAACCCCACCGCCTGGAATTTTTCCGGCGCGATAAAGGGCGGCTAATTTTTCGTCCAAAACCCGAGCGAGCAACAACCAGCGAAAGGCACGAAGGTATTCGTCCTTTGAAACCTGGGGCACAATCTCTGCTGCACTTACCTCGGAGACACTCGAAAGCATTTGTGGATTATGGTCAAGGAACTGAGGACTGCCAAACCTTCTTTCACCCAGTATCACATCCGGTGAACCACGATTTTGACGGTGATCCGCCCTTCGCGTGATGGAGAATGGTTGTTTGATACAGTCGATTAAAAGCAAAGAGACCCGCACCGGAAACAAGTGCCAAACACTGGATTAAATTCAATTTTGATTCCCGACAGCCGACACGTTGTTGACTAGAGGTGCGGTGAAATGGAAGGAAGAACCCTGACCTAAATTGCTTTCCACCCAGACTTCACCGCCATGAGATTGCACGATGTGTTTGACGATGGATAAACCCAAGCCCGTCCCACCTTGGTCGCGTGACCTAGCTCTATCGATCCGATAAAATCGCTCGAAAACACGTTCCTTGGATTCCGCGGGGATGCCGGGCCCGTCATCATTCACGGAGATATCCAAGAATTGATCCCGACCTAGTTTTGCGACAACCCTCACCTTGCCATCAACACGGCCATACTTGATGGCGTTTTCAACGAGGTTAAAAAGAACTTGCTGAATCCTGTCTCCATCGACCCAGCATCGGAATTGTTTATCGACACTGTTAATCAGCGTGGTTTGACGCTCGGCTGCCTTGGTTTGAAGATCATCGAACGCACGCTCGACCGCGCTAAAAATATCGATCGGAACGGGGTTTAACACTATCTGCGCGGATTCGAGTTTTGAAATTGTTAATAGATCATCGATTAAAAAAGTGAGGCGATCCGTGTGTTTATCGATGGTTTGTAGAAATCGAGTCGCCACTACAGGATCATTTTTTGCGCCGTCCAACAGGGTTTCCACAAAACCTTTGATCAAGGTGAGAGGCGTGCGCAATTCGTGACTGACATTGGCGACAAATTCCCTCCGAGTGTTTTCAAGGTTTTTCAACCGTGTGGTGTCATGAAACGTAAAAATGGCACCCTGTTGCTGTTTTGCCTCGTTCAGGATTGCAGAGGCATTGACCTCGATCGTGCGATGATCCAACCCTAGAAGTTCGATCTCCACGCCGCGCACGCGTATCTCCCGAGCCACCCGCTCGTTTAACTCGGGTAATTCACGCAACCGGAATCCTTCCATCAAAGTTTTCCCAATGAGTTCGTGCTTGATGTTAAATAAGCGAAGCAGGGAATCATTCACCGCCTGGATACGACCCTCGGAATTAACTAGAAGAAACCCCTCGATCATGCTGTTGATCAAAGCTTGGAGATGAGCTTCTCGACGTAGGGATTCGGATTCTTGTTCCTCTCGGTAAATTGAAGCCGCCTGCTTGAACTCGGCAAGCCTCCGCTCCGACTCGACGTAGCGTCTACGCCACCACAGGCGACACGCCAGAATGCCTAATCCGGTGGAGAGGCATGCAATTATGGACCACATAGCGGTTGAAATAGGCGATCAAGCTTCGCTAAATCGATAGCCGATTCCCCTCACCGTATCCAAATACCGAGACGCTGTGCCGAGCTTTTCACGCAACCGGCGCATGTGAGTGTCAACTGTTCGCGTATCAATGATGTTGTCGTAATGCCAGACATCCTGGAGCAATTGATCACGTGATTGCACTCTGCCCCTACGCTCGGTCAAAATCCACAGGAGCTTAAATTCTGTGGCCGTCAATTCCACAGGCTTGCGATTCACAGTAACTAAGTGGCGAGGGACGTCGATGAACAGGTTGCCCACTTGAAATTGATCTGATTTTTTCTGAGTCATCACTTTCTTTTTCAGCAAGTTTTTCACCCGTAAAACCAGCTCCCTTGGGCTGAAGGGTTTGGTGACGTAATCATTGGCTCCGAGTTCCAATCCAAGGACGCGATCGATTTCAGATGCTTTCGCCGTCAACATAAGGATTGGAATCCCTGCCGTGTTGGTGTCTCGTCGGAGGAGCTTGCAAATTTCGAGTCCGTCGATCTCCGGGATCATCAAATCCAGTAGGATCAAATCAGGCAGAACGGAGCGAGCCTTTTTAAGTGCTTCATTCCCGTCAGCAGCGGTCAGACATTCGTAGCCCGCTGATTTCAAGTTGAATTGGATGAGTTCGATTGTGTCCGGTTCATCATCCACGATTAGTATTTTTTGTTTCATGGCTTATCAATAGACCGTCGGTTTGGAGGGAGATTTTTTGATATGACGAATGTCGCTCCCCTCATAAAGGTAAACCACCTCTTCGGCGATATTTGCAGCATGATCAGCAATACGTTCCAAACTTTTAGAGATCACCATGAGGTTCAGGCCTCTTGTCATGGTGGATGGACTTTCGACCATGTAGCTCACCAATTCGCGGTGAATCTGCCGGTTGAGTTCATCGACTTGTTTATCTCGCGGCACCACTTCACGCGCCTTCATTGGATGACGATTCACAAAGGCATCCAATGAATCCTTGAGCATCGCCAGAGCCAGCACAGCCATGCGAGGAATGTCCACGTAGTTTTTGAGTTGTGGCTCGGCATTGAGTTCGATCACCCGCCGGGCGATGGTTGTGGCCTCGTCTCCGACGCGTTCCAGATCATGGGTGATTTTCATCGCAATGGTGATCAATCGAAGATCCGACGCGATGGGGGCATGAAGCGCCAACAAACTGATGCAGAATTCGTCCAACTCGACCTCAAGAGTATCCAAGGAGTCATCCGCCTTAATTACAGCACGCGCCAGTTGGTCATCCCGCTCCGAGAGAGCCTTGACGGCGTTGCCTACCGCGTCTTCCGCGTAGCTGGCCATCACCAACAGTTTTTGTTTTAGAAGGTCTAATTCTTGATCAAAATGACGTTGCATAATCGGTGATAGTTATGAGGCTACAGACTCATCCGAATCGTCCCGTGACGTAATCCTCTGTCTGTTTATGGCTAGGATTGGTGAATACTTTCAAGGTTGTGTCATATTCGATCAATCGTCCCAAGTAAAAAAACGCGGTGTAATCGGAAACACGCGCTGCTTGTTGCATGTTATGGGTCACGATCACGATGGTATAATCCTTTTTCAGATCCATGACGAGTTCCTCGATTTTGGCTGTCGCCAGAGGATCCAACGCGGAAGCCGGTTCATCCATCAGCAGGATTTCGGGTTGGATCGCCACGGCACGCGCAATGCACAAGCGTTGCTGTTGACCGCCAGACAGACCTAAACCGCTCGAATGAAGTCGATCCTTCACTTCTTCCCAGAGCGCAGCCTGCCGCAAACTTCGCTCGATGACGTCATCCAACTCGTTTTTTTTCTTCACCCCATGCAGGCGCAGGGCAAAGGCGATATTTTCGTAAATCGACTTTGGAAACGGATTGGATTTTTGGAACACCATCCCCACCCGTTTTCTCAATTCGACGACATCAACATCCGGACCGTAGATATTTTGGTTTCCTATTTCACAGGTGCCTTCAATCCGCACATTGTCGATCAGGTCATTCATGCGGTTCAGGCACCGGAGCAATGTGGATTTACCGCAACCGGACGGACCGATAAATGCAGTGACCACATTTTCACGAATTTTGAGGGAAATATCCTTGAGTGCCTGGGAGGTTCCGTAAAAGAGGGAGAGCTGATCCAAGTTGATCACTTCCTTTGTTTTTGGAGCCATGGAACTGCTCACGAGGTCGCTTGCCATCCTTGCGGTGGTGATTTCAGCCATAAGATTGAAATTATTGAAGTAAACGCATTTTTCGGCGCATCTGCGCACGAACGATGATGGCGGCGATGTTCAGGACAAAGGTGAGAAGGAGCAACGCCATAACCGTGGCATAGAGCAGAGGTCTTGTTTGTTCGATGTTGGGAGATTGGGTTGAAAGAATAAAAACATGGTAACCGAGATCCATGAAGGGATCGGTCAATAATTTAGGCAACTCGGGATAATAACTGACGGCACCGGTGAAAAGAATTGGTGCCACTTCGCCTGCAGCACGGCTGATTGCAAGGATGCCACCTGTGAGAATTCCGGGCATGGCCTGGGGCAAAACGATGCGTAGAACTGTCTGAAGTTTTGTTGCTCCCAAGGCTAGGCTCCCTTCCCTGAGGCCTTGTGGTATGGATTTCAACGCCTCCTCGGTTGCGACGACCACCACCGGCAATGTCATCACGGCCAAGGTGAGCGAAGCCCAGACAAGGGCTGGTTTTCCCCACACCGCACTGGCTCCACCCGGATGAAGGATTTCATCCATGTTTTGCCCTATGAAATTCAGAAAAAAGCCCCAACCAAAAAGACCAAACACAATCGAAGGAACCCCTGCTAGGTTGGCGACCGCACCTCGGATAATCCTGATATGCCATGAGGTGCTGGAAGCGTATTCAGTCATGTAAAGCGCGGTGATCACCCCGATCGGGATGACAAAGATCGTCATGAGAATGATGCGGGAAGCGGTGCCGACAATCATCGGGAGAACGCCCGCCGTGGCCGGATCATACATCCCTTTGTCCGCTCCCCCCGTGAGGAATCGCCATGTAAAATTCGAATGCCCGTTGAGGATGATGTTGCCGAGGATGACGAACAAAATCGTAATGATGAGATACGTACAGGCTCCTGTGGCACCTGTAAAAAGGAAGGCCCACATATCGAATCGTCCCCTTTTAAACCGTGCTGGGGCGGGTAATGGTTCCGATAAATCATGCGGGTTCATCAGGCTTTGCCCTCCAATCGTCTTTTCAGTCGATGCACCACAATGTCCCCAATGAGATTCAAGCTAAACGTCACGGCAAAAAGCAAAGTGCCGAGCATGAAAAGAATCCGGTAATGATGACCGTCAAAAACTGCCTCAGCCAATTCGGCGGCGATCGAGGCCGTGATAGGCCGAGCCGAATCGAACACGCTCCACGAAAGAATGCTGGCTGAACTGGTCATCAACACGATCATGGTTTCACCGAGGGCGCGACCAAAACCCAAAACCGCAGCAGCAAAAACACCAGGGATCGCAGCGGGCAATACAATTTTATAAGCCGCTTGCCAACGCGAGGAACCCAGAGCCAACGCAGCTTGGATGTAACTGCGTGGAACGCTCGACAACGCGTCCTCGGCGATTGTGAAAACCAGAGGAATGACGGCGAGACCTAGGGCGATCCCGGCGAGAAACGCGTTGAGTCGTGTCGCGTATCCAAAAACGCTTTGAAGGAAAGTAGCCATGACGATCATCGCGAAAAAACCGAGAACGACGGATGGCAAGCCTGCCAATAGTTCAATCGCAGGTTTCAACCATTCCTTCGTTCGCGGGTTGGCAAGTTGGGAAACGTAGATGGCGGCCCCCAAGGCCAATGGTAATGCGAACGCTAGGGCGACAAACGACACTTTCAAACTGCCAACCAATAATGGAACGATGTTGTATTTGTGGATTGTTCCGACGGGTTGCCAGATGTATTCGGGCTTGGTGTAACCCGTCCATTGGTAGGGGCCGAGAAGGTGACTCCATTGGGTGGTGTTCAGTTTGGCATCTTTGTCCGTGGTTTCGTTGGCGGAAGATTCGATCCGCAAATCCACCAGCATTTTAATCACCTCGGCATCGGCCTTCACGAACTCATCCGGAGTCATGTCTAGGTATTTTCGAAGATCCTCCTTGGGAAGTTTCATCGCCTCATCAACGCTGAGAGCGGGACGGACGGCGGCACTGTCCATTTGTCCAAGGAAGATCGGCATTGCCTCCCGTGAGACGAAAATAAAAATGAGGAACACCATCACGATCGCCGAATAGCTCACCAATTGGATGCCTTTTTCGATGATCCATTCCAAGGGACGGGCACGGTGTCCGCGCTTGATGCCCATCCAACCATGGGAGCGACGGGCAAAGCTTGGAGCCTCGGATGACATGATTTTAGAAATTAGAAAGCTCCGGAACCAGCGAATGAAAGCGATCCCGGAACGTCGATGAAACGGCTTTGTGGAGAATGCACGCCCAGCAAAGCCATGATAACCATTTATTCGCGGAGATTTTTAGGCAGAGGAAAGTAACCCACATTTTTAACGACGCCTTGACCTTCCTCGCTGCGGATCCAGTTCAGGTAATGAGCGATTTGCCCCTTGTCGAGTGAGGGGTTCACATAAACAAATAAGTAACGCCAGATGGGATACTTACCGGAGACGATGGTTTCCTCGGTCGGTTCGATCGCCGGAGATGAGTCATCTTTTTTGATGGCAATGTGCTTTGCGCCCGCCCCAAAGGCCGCTCCCCCATAACCGATCGCGTTTTTATCTTTGGCGACAGATTGAAGCAAAGCTGCCGTGCCTTGCATCGGTTGTGCATTTGCAGCTAAATCCTGACCTTTCAGCACGTTTTCCTTGAAGAATTCATACGTGCCAGAGCTATTCTCACGGCTGTAAACCGAGATGCCCGCATCAGGACCGCCGAATTCCTTCCAGTTTTTAACCTTGCCTGTGAATATACTCGATAATTGATCGAGACTGAGCTCCTTGATGGGGTTGTCCGAATTGACATAAACGGTTAAGCCGTCGAGGGCAACTTTGTATTCCGTGGGTCGTTTCCCGAAGGTTTTGATGCAAGTTTCAATTTCCTTGGACTTTATTTTTCGGGACGCATTGGCGATGTCCACGGTCTGCTGTTGCAGAGCGGCGAAACCAACGCCGGACCCACCACCCGCGACTTGGATTTTGGCGTCCGCGTTTTTCTGCATGTAGGTTTCGGCCCATTTTTGAGCTAGGATCACCATTGTATCCGAACCTTTGACGACGATTATCGCCGCCTGAACGCAACTGCTGGTGAATGCCAGAGCAACGATTACCGCCAACTTTGTCATGTATTTATTCATTATAGAATACGTCTTGATCAGAATTTGAGGACTGCATCGACTTGTAAACGCCCCACCTCAGACTTGCCCGTGTTGGGTGCTGTCGTGATGAGATCGGTGAGGTAATAGGTGACTCCCAAAGTCAAAGCATCATAAGGAGAATAGGACCACTTGAGAATGTGACCCTTCACATTGGTGCCGGCACTATAACCCAAATTATTGGCGCTGGATGGGTTGTTCGAGAACGCCTTCAAGGCTGGATCCCTCGTGCCAACTTGGTAGAACGCTCCGAAATCTGAATCAACCAATTCTTCATACCAAGCATTGGATTCTAGGTATTTCCACCGGTAGGAAATATCCCAAGTTCCCTTTTTACCTGATTTTCCAAATGTAACGCCGACCTGATAGGCTTGATCCCCTTGCTGAGCCGCAGGATTCATCATGTAATCGGCAAATACTTTAACCGGAAAGGCTCCGGTATAAATCGGAAATGATTCCAACAGGTAGGTGGTTGAAATATCCGCCGTAATGGGGTTGAAATTATAAATGGGTGCGGTGCTGGTCGTGCTGTTCACCACATATTTAGCGCCAACAGGTCCGGCTAAAATAGTTTCCCGTTCGTTCCCCCTGTTTTGATCAGGAACTCCAGATTTGGCAGGAGTTCCCGTTGGATTCAGCACCGTGGGAGCTACTGCAGCGACGTCCCCTGTTTGAAGATCCTGCACGCGGTTAAGCGCGAGCACTCCGATTCCGGAGGAGGTGGATAATTTTTTATTCCATTTAGAATCCAAACGGATCTGGGCTCCGCTCAGGTAGGTGTCCGTGGAATACCCTTGAAGTTCGTTAATCACGAATCCACCCAGATTGAATTTCAAGACATGTTGTTCACAAAGATTCCAAGAGATTTGCTCCGCCAAACCTTCGGGCGTGTAATCCCCGTCGAAAACCATATCGGAATAAACAAATGGGTTTTCCATTTTCCCGACGGTTGTGGATGCACTCCAAATGGAATTTTGCACTGGGGTCCACTTTCCATAGGCGAGATCCAAATAGACGAATTTTCTGGAACCATTGCTGGTCATGGTGGTGTTTGAGGAAATCGGATCTCCGCCAACTCCCCCGGTGCCTGGCTCGCCTGAAGAAAGACGCAGACCCACCTCGAAATTGTCATTAATATTGGCGGTAAATCCCAATCGTGCCCTGTAGCGCCATCGGTTCCGATCAACCGTGGCTAGGTCATTATCTGGATAGTAGAAACCTTCATAACGACCCCGCATGTCGCCGTTGATCTTAAAACTGGAGACCCAATCGGGCATGCCGCTTTTTACAGAATAAGCGGAATTAAAATTTTTGTCCGTTTCGTCGCGCAGGTCATTGGCCTCCTTCACCGTCAGGATCCCTTTGTCCACGAGCTTGTCGATTAATGCATCGGAGGATTGAGCCTGCACCTTGCCGGTCAAAGCGAGCCATGCCACCATTCCACTGGCGGCTAAGATCATCGTTTTTGTTTGATTCACATGATTTTATCTACAGCTCCTACTTACTTCACTCATGTCAATATGTCACTCTAGGGTTACAGGATTGTGGCTGGATTGTTACAATTGCGTGACGCCGAGTTTTTAACCCCGATTAGCTTTGAAAATGCGAGTTGACCTCGTTATTGGTCGTCAAAACGCCAGTGGGAAGTGGACAAAAAAAACGCCCATCCAAATAGGATACGCGTTCGAGAATGAAAATGGGAGACCGATTAGGCTCGTTCCATGTATTTACCGGTGCGCGTGTCGATCTTGAGTCGCTCACCTGTCTTGATAAAAAGGGGAGCCTGAATGGTGATACCCGTTTCCATGACGACGGCCTTTTGGACATTGTTGGCAGAGTCGCCGCGAATCCCTTCGGGGGCATCGGTCACCGTGAGAACCACGCTGGCGGGAAGATCGACAGAGACGGCTTTGTCATCGACAAATACCATGGTGACTAGACCGTTCTCGACGAGGTAATTCTTGCCGTCACCCACAATGGAAGGGGTGATATTGACGGTCTCAAAAGTTTCAGGGTCAGAGAAAACGTAATCCTCGCCATCCTTATAACTGTATTCCATTTTTCGGGTCATCATGGGGATGACCTCAATTTTTTCCGAGGAACTGAAACGCACATCGGAGGATTTTCCTGTTTTGATGCTGCGGATACTGGCTTGAACGAAAGCTCGGAGGTTGCCAGGGGTACGGTGTTGGGTATCAAGAACAACGCAGATGTCGCCGTTGTAAATGATCGCCATCCCCTTACGAATGTCATTAGCTATAGGCATAAAGTCTCAACAGAGAAAACGGTTCCCAAATCGCTGGAAACGGGAAACAAGACAGTAACCGAGGAAAAACGGAAAGCAAGAGTAAGATTATTGGCGAAAAGGCTGTAAGAGGATTGAAATCGCAGATTGCAGGTCGGGCGGCTCTGAAGCAAATTAATCCACTTTATGTCGAGTGTTCGCAAACAATATCCGTTTGATTTGATTGAGTCGAAGTGGCAGGCCTTTTGGGATCGCCAGGAAACCTTTCGCGCTTGGAACCCTGGGGAGGAGATTCCTACTGAACATCCTTTCTCCCAAAGACACCAAGGGCCGAACCTGCCCCGTAAATTCTACTCGCTCGATATGTTTCCGTATCCTTCAGGTGCCGGATTGCATGTCGGACATCCGGAAGGCTACACGGCGACGGATATTGTCTCCCGATATAAACGGGCACAGGGATTTAACGTGCTGCATCCGATGGGTTGGGATGCGTTCGGGTTGCCGGCGGAGCAATATGCGATCAAGACAGGTCAGCATCCGAGAAGGACCACGGAGGATAATGTGGCGAACTTTAAACGGCAAATCAAGGCACTGGGGTTTAGCTACGATTGGACACGGGAGATTAACACGACTGACCCCAAGTATTTCAAGTGGACCCAGTGGATTTTTCTCAAGCTTTACCATTCCTGGTTCAACCCGATCACGAAAAAAGCAGAACCGATTGAGACATTGAGTTATCCGAAAGAGATGACAACGGAGGCTCAAAAGCAATCGTATCGAGATGAGCGACGGTTGGCGTTTGTGGCGGATACTCCGGTCAATTGGTGCCAGGAATTGGGAACCGTTTTGGCGAATGAGGAGGTCATCAATGGCAAGAGTGAAGTGGGTGGATTCTCGGTCGTCCGGCGACCGATGAGGCAATGGATGCTTCGGATCACGGCGTTTGCAGAAAAACTGTTGGATGATCTGGAAAAAATCGATTGGACGACGTCCCTCAAGGAAATGCAACGGAACTGGATTGGAAGATCTGAAGGGGCGGAAGTGCGGTTTGCGGTGCAGGGTTTCAGCGAAACAATCACGGTCTTTACTACCCGGCCGGATACCCTTTTTGGAGCCACCTACATGGTGCTTTCGCCGGAGCATAAATGGGTGTCGGGAATCACGCAGGAAAGCTGCCGAGAAGCCGTGATTGCCTACCAACACTCCTCGGCAACAAAGAGCGACCTGGAACGCACCGAATTAGCCAAAGGTAAGACCGGTGTTTTTACAGGAGCCTACGCGGTCAACCCTGTGAATCATAAGTTAATCCCCATTTGGATCGCGGATTACGTGCTGGCAACCTATGGGACGGGAGCGATCATGGCGGTGCCCGCTCATGATGAGCGCGACTTAGAATTTGCGACGGTTTTTGAACTGCCAGTCGTGCAGGTGGTGCAACCTTTGGACACCACAACCGATGGGCGAGGGTTTTGCGGTGAAGGGACCTCGATAAATTCTTCCAGTCCAGAAATCGACCTGAACGGATTGCCGACGTCGGAAGCCAAACGTAAGATCTCGGACTGGTTGGCGGAAAAAGGGTTGGGCCGGAAAACCATCAATTATAAGTTGAGGGAATGGTTGTTCAGCCGCCAGCGTTATTGGGGTGAGCCGTTTCCGATTGTGTGGAAAGACGGGGCGCACGCGGCATTGAAGGAGAGTGACTTGCCATTGCTCCTGCCCGAGTTGAGTGATTACAAGCCCACGACGAGTGGAGAGCCTCCACTGGCTCGGGCAAGCGAATGGGGCAAGCTTCCGGAAGGTGCCGTGCGCGAATTTAATACAATGCCGCAATGGGCGGGGAGTTGTTGGTATTATTTGAGGTATCTCGACGCGACAAACTCAAGAACCTTCTGCAATCCTCAAGCAGAAGCTTACTGGATGGGAACGGACGCCGCTCACGAGAATGCGACGCCCGGAGTGGACCTGTATGTCGGAGGAACGGAGCACGCGGTGTTGCACCTGTTGTATGCACGATTCTGGCATAAAGTGTTGTTCGATCTGGGCTATGTCAGCACGCCGGAGCCATTTTTCAAATTGATCAATCAAGGGCTTATCCTCGGCGAGGACGGGCAGAAAATGTCCAAATCGCGTGGGAACGTGGTCAATCCTGACGATATCATTTCGGAGTATGGAGCGGATGCGTTTCGATTATACGAAATGTTCATGGGCCCACTGGAAATGGTCAAACCATGGAATACAAAGGGAGTTGAGGGGGTTTATCGGTTTTTAGGACGTGTTTGGCGTTTGTTCACGGATGAAGAAAGCGTCATCCAATTTGAACAAAACATGAGTGTCGATCGTTCGCGAGGGCCTGAACTTCTGCGAAACATCCAGCTTTCTTCAAAAATCCAAGAGGTGGTGCCGACGCAGGGTCAGTTAAAAGCAATTCACGCGACGATTAAAAAAGTGACCGAGGATATGGAGGGTCTGCGGTTCAATACTGCGATTTCAGCACTGATGGTTTTCGTGAATGAAGCGATGACGTGGGACGTTCTCCCCAAATCGGTGCTGGTTGATTTCTTGAAACTCTTACAGCCCCTCTCGCCCCATGTGGCTGAAGAACTGCACACAAAACTCATAGGGATCGAGGAAACGGTCGCCTACCAGCCTTGGCCGAAACATGATCCGGCTTGCTTGGTGGAGAACACGGTGGAATTACCTGTTCAGGTGAACGGCAAATTGCGCGATCTGATCCGGGTTTCATCAACAGCAACGGTGGCAGAAATCGAAAGTGCTGCTTTGACGAGCGAAAAAGTGCGGCTGTATGTGGAAGGAAAGACGATTAAAAAAATAATCGTTGTGCCAAAGAAAGTCGTGAACATTGCCGTCGCCTGAATTTCACACTAGTGTAACGGCGTGCAGTATCTTACTGAGCAAGAAAAGCGCGTTATTTTGGCGTTGTTGTGTCTATTCTTGATCGGTTGGGGCGTCCGTTGGTGGGTTTTAACCCATCCGCAAGCCAAAGATCAGAGCGCGAGAACTCATGCAACCCATTGAATTTGATGAAGTGGTGCAGAAAATAACGCAGGCCAATCCGCGTTATCATCGGGATGCCTATTATTTCGTGCGGGAGGGTCTGGATCAATCTCAACGCACAGCAATGAAGAACGGCAAGGAATCACCCCGGCATGTGACGGCGCATGAGTTATTGAGTGGATTACGCGTTTACGGATTGGCTCAATATGGGCCGATGACCATGACGGTGCTGGCAGAATGGGGTGTCACACAATGCGAGGATTTTGGGGAGATTGTATTTCTAATGATCGAAAGTCAGCTGTTCAGCAAAACTGAAAACGATCAACGCGAGGATTTTAAGGGGGGCTACACCTTTCACGCAGCATTTCGAGAACCATTTTTACCCAGCCATCCTGCAACCGTTGAGAAGCCCGACCCATCCGAATCGGCCAAAGTGTGACCGAGAGCGAAGGTTATCGATTTTTAGGAGTTGCTAGCGCAGATTTAATTTTTATCCCCAAGAAGAAAAATGACTTTCCCCCTTTCAACGGAAAAAAATCCGGTGCAACGCGAGATGGATATACCCATTTTGCCGACGGGCACGATCGTGACGACTCTGGAGAACGGGCTCGTCCTGATTGTGCGTGAAGATCGGAGTGCTCCAGTGGTTTCAGTGCAAGCATGGAGCAAGGCTGGCAGCATCAATGAAGGCAAATGGCTTGGGGCAGGATTATCGCACCTGCTGGAACACATGTTATTCAAGGGAACCCAAAGCCGAGGACCTGGGAAAGTTGACCAGGAGGTTCAGGACGCAGGCGGCTCCATGAATGCCTACACCTCATTTGATCGAACGGTGTATTGGATCAATGTGCCCGACACAGGGGCACGAGTCGCGATTGATATTTTGTGTGACGTGATGCAGAACGCGACATTGCCCGCGGAAGAATTGGAAAAAGAAAAACAAGTCATCCTACGCGAGATGGACATG
Source organism: Akkermansia muciniphila (assembly GCA_945867235.1). Classification (GTDB taxonomy): domain Bacteria; phylum Verrucomicrobiota; class Verrucomicrobiia; order Limisphaerales; family SXQI01; genus SXQI01. Next base: position 11,556 of record CAMBHS010000015.1, on the reverse strand, counting down.
AACCAGGATAATCCGTCGCGGAGGGCGAGCCGGCGGTTGTTCGAGGTGGCCTACCACGTGAGCCCTTACCGCCACACTGTCATTGGGTATCCGGATATTTTCAACGAACTCACACGCGACGATATCGTGGGTTACTATCGTGAAAAATACGCGCCGAACAACACGTTCATCGTGGTTGTGGGCAACATAAAATCCAACGAGGTTGAGGCACAGGTCAAAGCGGCCTATTCCGCGAACAAGGCAAAACCGATGCCTAGCGAGGTGCTCCCGAATGAACCCCTCCAGACCGCTCCGCGCGAAACGCTGGAGGAAGCACCCGTTGAATTGGGGCATTTTCACATGGGATGGCATATCCCTGATGTTCGGCATCCGGATGTGCCCGCGCTGGATGTGCTGTCAATATTGTTGGGGAGTGGACGAAGTTCTCGCCTGTTTTTGGAGGTTCGGGAAAAAAAAGGTGTGGCTCACTCGGTGGATGCATGGACTTACAACCACAATCATTCGGGTCTTTTTGGGATCAGCGGGATTGTCGATGGCTCTCAATATCAGTCAGCCAAGGCTGCGATCTTGGTTGAAGTTGAACGCATCAAGGAAACCCCGGTCTCCGCAGAGGAGTTGACCAAGGCAGTGAAGCAATTCACCGCTGCGACTCTGGGCACACGCAAATCAATGCAAGGGCAGGCTCAGGACTTGGGTGGGTGCTGGGTCTCGACGCAGGATTTAAATTTTTCACAGCGATACCTTGCGGCTGTCAAGAGATTGACTCCTGAGGACCTACTACGAGTAGCGCGCCATTATCTCACCCCTGAGAATTGTACCAATTACGCACTGCTCCCCAAGGGGAGTCTCCAGACGCAAAGCTCCATCGCCGAGTTCGTTGTGGATCACCCTGTTCAAAAATTCACGTTACCCAACGGGCTCCGACTGTTGATCAAAGAAGATCATCGCCTCCCGTTTGTGGAGATCCGCAGCGTGTTCAAAGGCGGCGTGCTCTCGGAAAATAACGAAAATAACGGGGTGACGTTGCTGCTAGCAAAAATGCTTCTCAAAGGAACGACATCACGTAATGCCGAACAAATTGTCACTGAAATAGAATCTGTCGGGGGAGGGATCGATAGTTACGGGGGCAACAATAGTTTTGGGGTAAACTTGGAGGTGATGAGTCCCGATCTGCAGGTCGGTCTGGATTTATTGGAGGATGTGCTTCTCCATCCCACTTGGCCGGAGAGCGCACTGGCTCGTGAAAAAGAGGTACAGGCGGCGACGATACGGGCACAACGCGATCATTTGTTGCAAAGCGCAGGACAGTCGATGCGACGATTGATCTATGGCTCACAAGCATACGGACTCGATGTGACGGGCACTGAAGAATCGGTGGCAGCCATGAGCACCGAGAGTATCCGAACTCATTACGACACTTTTGTGCGTCCCAACAATTGTGTGTTGGCGATTTTTGGAGATGTTCAACCCGAAATAATTCAATGCGAAATTCAAAAACGGTTCGGTGCCTGGGAATCTCACGAATTGCCGTTGGAACCTTGTGGCGAAAAACGGACGATCACTTCAGTCCTTCGCGCCGAACTGGATCGCGATAAAAAACAGGGGGTGATTGTGATGGGGTTTCCAGGAGTCACGATCCATCAGAGCGATCGGTATCCCCTCGAATTATTGCAAGAGGCGTTGAGCGATTTGGGTTCCCGGTTATTTGTGCGGATTCGTGAAACATTGGGGCTGGCGTATTATGTCGGAGCACAACATTTTCTTGGGTTGCAACCCGGTTACTTTGCTTTTTACGCGGGAACGATGCCGGATAAATTAGCCGTTGTTGAAGATGAAATGATCCAGGAGGTAAAACTCTTACGGCAAGCTGGGTTGACAACGGAAGAGCTGACCCGATCGAAAGCCAAACTGCTCGGCCAGAAAAAAATTGCCCGACAAGATTTGGGAGGGCAGGCGATGTCAAAGGCGTTGGATGAGCTCTATGGTCTGGGATTTAACCGCAGTGATTCTGAGGATGCACTTTACGAAAACGTGACCTTGCAGGACATCCAACGAGTGGCACAAACGTATTTAAATCCTGAAGGGTATGCAGTCGCCTTCGTGCGACCTCAACAAACGGAACCGTCAACCGAGGGCACCAAGGACTCGTAGCATATTCTTTGCGATTTCTAGGTGTTTCCAGCAAAATAACAGCATGAGTAAAGTTGCGAGTGAAAATCTTCCCGATGCGATGGGACACTTCGGATCGTATGGGGGGCGTTACGTGCCGGAGACGCTCATGCATCCCTTGCAAGAGTTGGAGGAAGAATATTTTCGTGCCCAACACGACACCATATTTCAAAAGGAGCTGAGCTATTATCTGCGCGAGTTTGTGGGGCGACCCACGCCACTTTATTTTGCAGAACGCCTAACCCGCGAATTGGGTGGAGCGAAGATTTATTTAAAGCGCGAAGACCTTCTCCATACTGGTGCACATAAAATTAATAACGCCATGGGGCAAATTCTTCTGGCGAAGCGGATGGGGAAAACCCGGATCATCGCTGAAACTGGAGCCGGTCAACATGGGGTTGCGACGGCGACAGTCAGTGCCATGTTCGGTATGGATTGCGTCATCTACATGGGAGCGGTCGATTGCGAGCGGCAAGCGTTGAATGTATCCCGGATGAAGATGTTGGGAGCGGAAGTGGTTCCGGTAACCGCAGGACAACAAACCCTCAAAGAGGCTGTCAATGAAGCGATGCGCGATTGGGTGACCAATATCCGATCGACCCACTACATTCTTGGCACAGCCTACGGGGCGCATCCTTATCCGGTGATGGTGCGGAATTTTCACCGCGTCATTGGGGATGAGGCGCGACGACAAATTTTGGAAAAGGAGGAACGCCTGCCAGATCTATTGGTGGCCTGCGTGGGCGGAGGATCTAATGCGATAGGTTTATTTTATCCATTCCTAGAGGATGAGTCAGTGCGAATGCTCGGCGTCGAAGCAGGGGGAGAAGGGATATTCCCGGAAAAACATGCGGCTCGTTTTCAAGGCGGATCGCTGGGGGTTCTCCAAGGGACACGATCCTATATTTTGCAGGATGAGCACGGCCAAATCCAACGAACCCATAGCATCAGTGCTGGCTTGGATTACGCGGCCGTGGGACCGGAACACGCATGGCTCCGGGATCAAAAGCGGGTGGATTATACTTACGCCACGGACGATCAGGCTCTCAAGGCTTTTATGGGGCTTGCTAGGCTGGAAGGAATTATCCCCGCATTGGAATCGGCGCATGCTGTGGCCGCCGTCTGGGAACTCGCTCCCACAATGAGCAAAGATCAGCTGATCATCGTGAACCTGTCGGGGCGCGGTGACAAAGATGTCAATCAGGTGGTCAATCGACTAAAAATGTAAGAGCCACATATTCCTACGCGACCCATGGCCAAACCACTGAAAAACCAATGGGAATTTGGGGAACTTTTTGCACAGCCCCAAGTTGTCAAACCAGCCGAGACCGCAATTCAATCCCCTGCCCCAGTGTTGGCACCTACCGTGCCAGCGCCCCCACGAACTCTCTCGGTAACGGAGTTGACGGGTAATATCAAACGTCTGCTTGAAGCCCAACTCGGTGCCGTTAGTGTGACCGGAGAAATCACCAATTGCCGCCCCTATGCTTCCGGCCATTTGTATTTCACCCTCAAGGATCAACAAGCCCAGTTAAGTTGCGTTCTTTTTCAACGTGCTGCTCAATTGATTTCCCGACCGGTTGTGCAACAACTCAAGGACGGAGAAAAGGTAACACTCCATGGCAACCTCAGTGTTTACGAGGCGCGAGGACAATATCAACTGATCGTGTCGAAGGTGGAACTGCAGGGATTGGGGGCATTGCAGGCAGCGTTCGAACGACTCAAACAAAAACTCAACGCGGAAGGACTTTTTGATCAAAGTCGAAAACGATCCTTGCCTCGTTATCCATGGCGAATCGGCATCGTGACCTCCCCACAGGGAGCTGCCATTCGCGATGTATTGAACGTCATCTCCAGACGTCAGCCAGGATTGGAGGTTTATCTCGCAGGATGTCGTGTTCAAGGCGATCTGGCGGCCAAAGAAATCGTGGCAGCCTTGCGCTTGTTGAACGATTGGTCGAAATCCTCCAAGGCACCGCTAGACCTGATACTTCTGACACGAGGCGGAGGCAGCTTGGAAGATCTTTGGGCGTTTAATGAGGAAGCGGTGGTGCGAGCCATTGCTGCCTCTGATTTACCTGTTATTTCAGCCGTTGGTCATGAAATCGATTTCACGATCAGCGACTTTGTGGCAGATCTCAGGGCGGCAACTCCGAGTGTCGCAGCGGAACTCATCACCGAAGGCGCCTTCAGCAGCCGCACCCTTATCCTCGGTGCCGGCGACCGGATGCGGCAACTGGCTCGACGACACCTTCGCTGGCATAAACAGGCGATTGAAGAGAGGATCGAGCGATTTGAACGTGCCCACCCCCTTCGCCGGCTTCAAGCCCATGCTCAGCGATTGGATGATCTTGGCGAAGGTTTGAAAAGCTACTCTCGGCGTCGGCTTGAATCGATCGGAACCCAGTTACACCAACTCGGTCGGCATTTGAATACCGTCAGGCCATTGGAACGGGTGCGACGTTTGCAAAAAAACAACGACCAACTTTTTCAACAGTTACAGAGCCGGCTGCGAAATCGCTGCCAATTATTTCACGAAAGAATCGAGGCTCTCAGAATCCGGTTGGAATTACTTTCTCCGACCCAAGTATTAAAACGCGGCTATTCCATGACATGGAATGCGACAACGGGTCGATTGGTTCGGACCGCACAGGACGCCGCAGAGGGCGACAAACTAAGCACCCGGCTCGGAATAGGTGAGATTGAGAGCATTGTCGAACCATCGCCGAGACCTGTGGATCGTCGTGATTGAAGTCAGAAATATTCTATTTTTGGTCAGGAACTGCGCAGGGATTTGTGGAATTATTTTGGGAAAATCAACAAACTACTCACGATCGAGTGCAGGCGAAGATGATGGGATACGGTTCTTTTGATCTGTTCGCCGAGGCATTCCTCGTCCACACTACGGAACATGTCAGGACTTATTGCCATTGTAGGGCGTCCCAATGTCGGAAAATCTGCTCTGTTCAACCGTATTGTCGGCAAACGTATAGCGATCGTGCACGATCAACCGGGAGTTACCCGGGATCGAGTTTCAGCGCAGGCGGAATATCGTGGAAGACCATTCACTCTCGTGGACACGGGAGGGATCGGATTGCTGCGCAAAGAGAAGGCGGCCGATGTGATCACGCAGGCGGCAATTGACCAAGTGAAATTGGCGATTGAATCGGCGAACGTCATAATCCTTACCGTTAACGTGCAGGAAGGTGTTCAGCCCTTGGATGCCGAAGTCGCGGCTTTATTGCGAATTTCTGGAAAGCCGGTTTTCGTTGCGGTCAACAAAGTGGATAACAATAAATCCGAACAGGGACTGACGGAATTCGCCCAACTCGGATTCGAACACCTGATACCGGTGAGTGCGATTCATGGATATGGGATCAGCGACCTGATCGAGGCCTCGATCGCGTTGTTGCCCCCATTCGATCCATCGTCGGAACCCAAATCCGATGATGATGAGGGACCCGCACCGTTGAAAATAGCGATTGTGGGCCGACCTAATGTTGGCAAGTCTTCATTGATCAATGCCCTGACCCGATCGGATCGTGTTATTGTCAGCCCCATCCCTGGGACGACACGAGATGCGGTGGATGTTCCGTTCGAGGTGGAGACCGAGGGAGTCCGGCAGAAGTATGTGTTGATCGACACAGCAGGGGTTCGCCAAGAAAGAAGGGTGGATGATTCGATTGAATTCTTCAGCGTCAAACGCACGGAGGACTCGATTGACCGGGCAGATATTGTGGTCTTTGTTTTGGACGCGGAAACAGGGATACTGAATCAGGATAAAAAAATAGGCGGCAAGATTCAAGAAGCCCGCAAGGCGTGTATATTGGTCGTCAATAAATGGGACGTCGCCGATGAGGCAGTCCGACAAGCACGTGAGGAAGAAATCCAACGCAGGGTTAAAGGAAAACGAAATCCTGAACTTGAGGAGAAAAAACTCACAACTTTGGCTGAATTCGCGGGATGGGTTCAGAGCCAACTTTTCTTTCTCGATTACGCCCCAGTCATTTTTATATCCGCAAAATCAGGATTCCACCTTGACCGATTGTTGGAAGCCGTAAGGTATGTAGCGAGCCAACTGCAACAAACCATCCCAACTGGATTACTCAACCGTGCGTTGCATGATGCGATTGAACGTCGGCAACCGGTATCTTCGGCTGGTCATCGATTAAAGTTTTTCTACGCCACGCAAGTCAGGAAAGCTCCCCCCACATTTTTGTTGTTCGTGAATCGGGACGAACTTTTTTCGGATCAATATTCAAAGTATCTCGGGGATCAAGTCAGGCGCGCATTCGGGTATGAAGGATGTCCCATAATGCTCGTCCCGAAGCCGAGGCCAAAAACAGTTGAATCGGTGCGCCGAAAAACACCGCGACGCCATGTCAAAGATGTGCCCGGAAAAAAACGGGAGACAAAACGTGCCTTTGGGTCCCGCCGCCCGATCCGACGCAATCCACATGCATAATAACGGGTGCTGGAACCCCGAGTTTTTCAACAACTTTCGATCATGGCTGAATCCACACAAAAAACTGATTATGTGGTTGGAGTGGATCTCGGTGGAACAAAGATTCTAACGGGAATCTTCACCCAGCAACTCGAGGTCATTGGAAGAACCAAGATCAGCACCAAGCCAGAACGCGGAACCAAAGCGGTCATTGAACGCATTGCCCGGTGCGTTCAAGAAGCGGTGGATGAGTGTGAATTATCCTTTAAGCAAATCAGGGGCATCGGAATCGGGGCACCGGGCACAGTCGATGCGGGTACCGGCCAAGTTTTGTTCGCACCGAATTTAGGTTGGCAGAATGTCGAATTAAAAAAGGAGCTCGAAGCTCAACTCGGGTTGCCAGTATTCGCTGAGAACGATGGGAACCTCAGCACATTGGGCGTTTACCATGCGGAATTAGAGAGCAAACCCCGCCACATGCTCGGCATTTTTCTCGGAACAGGGATCGGGGGCGGAATCATCATCGACGGGAAACTTTACAAAGGATTTAACAAGTCGGCGGGAGAGTTGGGTCACATGGTGATCGACGTGGGTGGACCCAAATGCGCCTGTGGGAATCGCGGTTGTTTCGAATCGTTGGCAGGTCGTCAGTCTTTGTTTCTAAAAATTCAGACGATGGTCAAGGAAGGTCATAAGACCGTGCTCACGGAGATGCTCGGACCCGAACTCAACAACATGCGCAGTGGTGATCTGCGAAAAGCAATTCGCAAAGGGGATGATCTCGTCGAACAAGTGGTTATCCAAGCAGCGGAATACACAGGCATCGCCATCGCCAATTTAATGAACATCCTGAGCCCCGAAGTGATCGTTCTCGGCGGAGGAATTATTGACGCATTGGCGGATGAGATGATGCCGATCATCGTCAATACAGCACGGGATTATGCAATGCTAGGAACGGATAAAGGGGTAAGCTTGTTTGCCTCAAAACTCGGTGATGACGCGGGCATCACGGGTGCTGCCGTGATCGCTCGACGCGAGACGCAATGAACGAAGGTGGAGCCATACACGCCGTCATCGATATTGGCACTACCTCGGTCAAACTTTTGGTGGTGCATATTTCTGCACGTGGCGTCACCCGGATTCACGAAGAGAGCGAACAAACCCGGCTTGGACAAGGGTTTTACACTTCCCGTGTGCTGGAGAAATCAGCGATCCAACGCACAAGCAAAGCCGTTGAAAATGCCGCGAGCAAGGCACGACTTCATCAAGCACAATCCATACACACGATTGCCACATCAGCCGTCAGAGAGGCACACAATCAGCAGGAATTGATCGAAGCAGTTCAGGCGAGCACAGGCCTAAAGGTCCGAGTGATCAGCGGAGAGGAAGAAGCCAACTTGGTTTACGATGGAGTGGCCAGTGCTCCGGAATACCACCTTCGAGACCTGCTCGTGGTCGATGTAGGTGGGGGGAGTTCGGAATTCATCCTTGGCCAAGGAATCGACAGGAAATTACGCCAAAGCTTCCCTCTCGGTACCGTTCGGTTGTTGGACGCGTTTCCACCCAGTGATCCTCCCTCTCACGCGGAACTCGACAAAGTTATGGCGCGTGTGGATCAACTTTTTATTTCAGAGATTCTTCCTGTGATGGCACCCAACCTGGGTCACCCTAACCCCACGAAACCGGTGTTGATCGCAACAGGGGGAACAGCCACCCTGCTCGCGATGATGCATGGGGTGACCGATGTCTTCAACCCGCAGCAGATTGAGGCCTTGGTGCTGAACTATGCTGATGTTTACGAAAGAAAAGAAAAGCTCTGGGCGATGCCGGTCCGAATGCGTCAGCAAATCGTCGGGCTTCCATCCTCGAAGGTCGATGTCATCCTGATGGGAACGGCTATTGTAGAAGCGATCATGCGCCATTTGGGCTTGCTCGAACTTCGCGTCAGCATCGGTGGGCTGAGATTTGGGTTAGCACACCGGGTTTTTGAGGATGTATACAAAAAGTGATTTGTCAGATAATGATTGAAGCCATGAGGTTGGGCTTCAATCATGAAAACTAGACATAAAACTGGTTTCACGTTGATGGAACTTTTAGTAGTGATTGCCATCATTGCTATTTTAGCCTCACTGCTTCTTCCGGCAGTCACCCGTGCAAAGGGACTCGCAAAATCTGCCCATTGCATCAACAACCTGCGCCAATGGGGAGTGGCACTGCATCTTTACGCAGCAGACAATAACGATTGGATGCCTCCTGAAGGCACCGGGAACACGGTCGCAGGTGGTAATGGTTGGTATGAAGTTCTGCCGCGCCTGCTGGGTCTCCCCTCCTACCACGAATCACCATGGCATACCAACGCATTGACCCCGTTGACCGCGTCCCCCTTTATTTGTCCTTCGAATACCAACCGATCGAATGGAAATAATCTTTTCCACTATTGTCTCAACATGCACATCGATGAAATTGGGGATCGCGATCATCCGGTGCGCCTAGGAACGGTGCCCTACCCTACCCGCGTCGTTTGGCTATTTGATAACGGAAAGAGAGCCGCTAGAGCCCAGCAAAATAATGTGCATACGAACATTCACCGTGCCGGAGCCAACATCGCATTTATTGATGGGCATGTCCGACGATTCGTTGTGCGGGATTATTGGGATTTTTCTCGGAACCAAGGCCGAACCAATAACGCCGATCTTTTATGGAACCCGTGGCGCCACTGAAAGCGCAGAAACTTCAAATCTGACCTTTAAACTTGCGGGGGGGTAGCGAATGCAATGAGATTGTGGGCGACTTTTTTATCCAGTGAAGATTTCCATTATCATTCCAGCCTTTAACGAAGCCAAGTTGCTTCCTGCCACGCTTCAGGCGGTGCAATCGGCAGCTCGAGCCTTCCAACTCAAAGGATGGGAATTTGAAATCTGTGTTTGCGATAATAATTCGAGCGATGACACCCAATCGATCGCCAAGGCAGCAGGAGCACGCACTGTTTTCGAACCTGAAAATCAAATTTCACGAGCCCGAAACACGGGGGCATCGATCGCAACCGGGGACTGGCTTATTTTTGTCGATGCAGATTCTCGACCATCCGAGGAGTTGTTCGGCGATGTCCTCGCACAAATCGAATCAGGGCGCACGATCGGAGGAGGAGTGACCGTCAAAATGGACACCCACGCGCCAATCCTCGAAATAATGGTGTGCGCATGGAATTGGACCAGCCGGATTCGTCGGTGGGCAGCGGGCTCTTTTGTTTATTGCTCAAAAAAAACTTTTGACGAGTTAGGTGGTTTTAGCACCCGGCTTTACGCCAGTGAGGAAATTGAATTTTCCCAACGCTTGAAACGGTTGGGACGGAAGAAAGGGCAGCGTGTCGTCATCCTCCACAAACACCCCTTGGTAACTTCTGGGCGGAAGTTGAATCTTTACACCAAACGGGAGTATGCAGTTTTTTTCCTCCGCCTCATGATACGCCCCTTCAAAACTCTTCAAAGCCGAGAAGGGTGCACGGTCTGGTATGATGGTCGTCGATGAAGTATTGGAGTTACTTTCGTTCGACGTAATAAACGGTTCTGTCGGGACCTCCGACCCCCGCTTTTGTTAAGGATTCACGACCTTGTGCTATGAAGTCGCTGCTGACCGCTGCCCCATCGGTAGTCTTCACCCAAACCCGAAGTTCGATCTGCGTTCCCCCTTCAACAAGTTTTATATTCACAACAACGGGAACTGGATCCTTGAGGACTCGTGGATCTGCGTTGGCAAGATCGAGTAAGGCCTTGTGAGCCGATGACAAAGGGAAGGCAGTTCCAACCAAAAACTGTATGTCGATCCTTCGAGCAGGATTGGCGGTGTAGTTGGTGATGATGCCGGTCATCAAGGAATTATTAGGAACGATAATTCGCTTATTATCCGCTGTGTTCAACGTCGTGCTAAACACGTGAACCTCTTCCACGGTTCCTTCCATCCCTGCCCCTTGAATCACATCCCCCTTCTTGAAGGGTCGAAAAACAATGATGAGAAATCCAGCGGCAAAGTTGGCAAGCCCACCTTGCAGAGCCAATCCGATAGCCAAACCAGCCGCAGCAATAACGGCGGCGAATGTTTTGGTGTCCACTCCCATCTGCCCGAGTGCTGTGATGACGACGAATGTCATGATCGTCGCATGCAGAGCGTTGCTCATGAAATCGGCAACAGTCGGCTCAATGTTGCGGCGGGCCAATAATTTCCGGACAAGTTTTCTGGCGACTCCGGAGAGGATAAAACCGGCCGCCAAAATCACTCCAGCACCGAGGATGTTGGTAAACCAATTCACGACAGAACCTCCGAACCAGCGAGAGCCAAACTAGGAACTACAGAAATCATAAATGCGGTTTACCTACTTGTACTACAATGGACTGTAAAGCCTGATTGTCATCATTTCGAAGGGAGAATCGGAATAAACAGCATTGACAATCACAGGAAGAGTCCTAGGCTGCATTGGTAAATACCGAGCAGATGCCCCGAATTTACATTCGGGGATTTTTATTGTCCAGACGCAGAGAGTAATATGGCGAATACGATTTTAGTGGGGGCACAATGGGGAGACGAGGGTAAGGGGAAAATAATTGATGTGCTAACTGAGCAGGCCGACATTGTCGTCCGAACTCAAGGCGGCAATAATGCCGGGCACACCGTTTATATTGGCTCCCAGAAATATGTGCTACACCTAGTGCCCTCGGGCATATTGCGACCAGGCAAAACCTGTGTCATCGGCAATGGCGTGGTGATCGACCCCATCTCCTTGATGGTTGAAATCAACGGCTTGATCAAGCTCGGGGTGAAAGTCAACGGGAGCTTATTTGTCAGCGAAACGGCACACATTGTATTTCCCTATCACAGAGAACTGGATGAACTTCGAGAATTGCGGAAGGGGAAAAATAAAATTGGCACCACTAAACGTGGCATAGGTC